>JAEWHB010000215.1 GCA_023388015.1 Bacteroidota bacterium | reverse complement strand
TGGAAGAATTATTCAACGATAAAGTACGCTACGTAAAAGCAGACGAAAAAGATGTGGAAGTCGCCAATCTCATTCAAAAATATGACCTTACGGAAATTCCGGTAGTTGATGAACTGAAAAGACTTCTCGGCGTAATTACGGTAGACGATATTCTCGACGTGGTTCGGGAAGAAGCTGAGGAAAACTATCAGTTGGCAGCGGGTATTACCAGTAACGTTGATGCGGATGACAGTATTTTAACGCTGACCAAAGCACGTTTGCCGTGGTTATTAATCGGGATGTTTGGCGGACTTTGTGCAGCGAGTGTCATCGGTGGATTTAACACAGCGCTGGAAAAATACAAGATTTTGGTACTTTTCGTTCCACTTATCATGTCCACAGCCGGAAACGTAGGAATTCAATCTTCGGCGATTATGGTGCAAGGACTTGCCAACGGAACCATCAAAGGCGATATCTGGAAAATGGTGTGGAAAGAATTCTTATTGGGACTTCTAAACGGTTTCGGACTTGCTATTATCGTTTTGTTTTTCAGCCATTTATGGTTTGGAACTGACTATTTGGTTTCACTAACTATTTGCCTTGCGCTGCTTACCGTTATCATTATTTCTGCAGTAGTGGGAACTTTTGTGCCTTTGTTTTTGGAGAAAAGAGGAATTGATCCGGCTGTTTCTACGGGTCCGTTTATTTCCACAAGTAACGATATTTTCAGTGTGCTGATTTATTTTACGATTGCCAAAATTATTTTGGGATTCTGAATTCTAAATTTCTGTTTGAATTTAATTCGAATAAAAAATTCATTTACTAATTATTCAGAATTCAATCATTCTTTTATTCAATCATTCTTTTATTCAATCATCCGTTTTCTCATCAGAATTCTAATTTCCGTTCCTGATTCTTTGTCAGATTTTGCAACGAAAATTTTTCCTTTGTGGTAATTTTCAATGATTCTTTTGGCCAGTGAAAGTCCCAATCCCCAACCACGTTGTTTGGTGGTAAATCCGGGTTCAAAGATTCGTTTGTGAAGTTTTTTTGGCATTCCCGGTCCGGTATCGGCAACCGAAACAATTACGCTATTTTCCTTATCGGTCACATACACATTGATGGCGCCTTTGTTTTGCATAGCATCAACAGAGTTTTTCACCAAATTTTCAATCACCCAACTGTAGAGCGCAACATTCAGCGGAATTCTGATTTCTTCCTTATCGGAATTAAATCTCAAATCCACTTTTTTGGAAATTCTGTCGCGCAAATAATTGACAGACGTTTCTGTCACCTCAATCAGATTGGCCGGCTGAAGTTCGGGAAGCGAACCGATTTTGGAAAAACGTTCCGTAATCTGGTTGAGACGGTAAATATCTTTTTCGATTTCCAGAACGGGTTCCTGATCCATTTCTTCCATTTTGAGGATTTCAACCCAACCCAAAAGGGAAGACAAAGGTGTCCCGATTTGGTGCGCAGTTTCTTTGGCCATTCCAGCCCACAAAAAACTTTGTTCCGTGTTTTTCAGGGTTTTGAAATACCAATAACTGAAATAAACAAAAAGGATAATGACCAGAATCAGAATAATCGGATAATATTGCAAACGCGTGAGCAAAGGAGAATTTTCATAATAAACGTATTGTTTGCCAAATTCACCCAAATCAATCAAAATCGGATCACGAAGCTGTTTCATATGATTGATGATACGCTCCATTTTCAGGGAATCTGCCTGATCGTCTTCCGGGATATTCAGCGCTGAATTCAATTCCCCTGTTTCGCTCAACAAAACTACCGGCATCGTAGTATTTCCGTTGGCGATGTCAATCAGAAAATTCTGGGTATCTGAACTCAAAAATTCGTCGGAACCCATCAATTGAACCGCTTTGGCGTAGGTTTCCATTTTTTGCTGTTCTTCGACTTTCAGCTGTTGTACAAACTGATTGGAATACCATACTGTGGCGCCGAATATGAGGAAAGCAAACAGAAATCCAATCCATTTGCTCAAATTCCGGTTTTTCAAAAGATCAAAACGGTTCATATCCTGCTTTTGGGATGGTAAATGTATTAATTTTTTAAGGATTTAATTTCGTATTAAAACAATCCAAATTGGGAAATTAAAAAGAATTCTATTTAAATATTTCAAAAGAATCTCTGACCATATCCCAAAATTCATCAAGTTTCAGAAGGTTTTCTTTTAAAAAACCAATGATTTCCGGCCAGTTTTCTTCTCTGAAAATACTGACTTTTTCGAGCCGGAGTTCTATTTTACTGATTTCCTTTCCGTTTTCATCGAAAAAACTCTGGTACCAAATCCAGTCCTCACCTACCGTAGATTCAAACAGCGGAAGATATTCTTCAAATTGTTCAAACATCAGTTCCTGCATTTCTCTGTCTTTCAAAGAAATTTCAATGGCGATTCGGGCTGATTTATTGTCCACATCGGTTTTGAAATACAATTCTTTGATGCCGGTTTTATAATTGATCCAGTTCACTTCTTCTCCGCTTGCAGACGACTGAAGTTTCATGTAGCGGCCAAAGGAAGTCCAGAATTTTTTCCGGATCTGAAATGCTTCTTCTTTTGAATACATCCTGCAAAGAAACTCAGAATCTGCTGAAAAATCAAATCTGCAAAAACAAACGAGTCCGACATATTAAACCAATGTTTTCCTATATTTGGAATCCAAATTAAAAAATATGAAGCGCCTGAGTTTATTTATTCTTTTCTGTTTTGGATTAACCATTTCAACATTTGCACAAAACATGATGACACCCGAACTTTTATGGAAACTGAAACGCCTTTCTCCCGTTGGGATTTCAGATGACGGTAAAAATATTATTTACACCGTAACCGAATATGAAGTCGAAAAAGGAGAAAAAACCACCAAAAAATATACGATTCCGGTAAAAGGCGGCACACCGGTGGAAATTCAGGATTTTTCGGATTTAATTACAGACAAATCGGTTTCGCCAGACGGAACACGCAAAATTGATGTCGAAAAAGTCAAAATTGAAAAGATTTTGGGCAAAGATCATTATCCAAATCTTCAAGAATCCAACGTTTACATTTACAATGATTTGTATTATCGCCATTGGGACAAATGGAATGACGGCACTTTCAATCATTTGATTCTCAAAATGAAAGGCGATTCTGAAGTGGACGGAATCGACATTCTCAAGGACGAACCTTACCATAGTCCGCAAATGCCTTTTGGCGGAAGCGATGATTTCACTTGGAACAACGAGGGAACTAAAATTCTTTATGTCGCCAAGAAACTGGAAGGAAAAGAATACGCAACAAGCACCAATACAGATATTTATGAATACGATGTGAAATCAGGCAAAACCCAAAACCTGACAGAAGGAATGCCGGGCTATGACACGCATCCCGAATTTTCAAAAGAAGGTGCTTTGGCATTTTTGAGCATGGCGCGTGACGGATATGAAGCCGATAAAAATGATATCGTGGTGTTTTTCAATGGTTTAAAAACCAATTTGACCCAACATTGGGACGGAACCGTATTCAGTTTCAAATGGGACAAAAAAGGTAGAAAAATTTATTTTACTGCACCTATTGGCGGAACCGTTCAATTATTTTCCGTGGATTATGTTCCGGCCAACAACAGCAAAAAACCATTGGAAATCAAACAAATTACCGACGGACAATTTGATGTAGCCGGATTGGTGGGACAAGTCGGAGATGAATTCATCGTTACCCGAACCGATATGAACCACGCTTCCGAGCTTTATTCCGTAAACCTAAAAAACGGAAAAATGAGCCAATTGACCAATGTGAATAAAAATATTTACGATCAAATCAAACTGAGCAAAGTTGAAAAACGAATCGTGAAAACCACTGACAATAAAGACATGGTGACCTGGGTGATTTATCCGCCAGATTTCGACCCGAATAAGAAATATCCGACTTTGCTTTATTGTCAAGGAGGACCGCAATCCGCACTTTCGCAGTTTTATTCTTTCCGATGGAATTTCCAACTCATGGCGGCTCATGGATATATCGTTGTGGCTCCCAACCGTCGCGGAATGCCCGGACATGGCGTGGAATGGAACGAAGCCATTTCCAAAGACTGGGGCGGACAAGTGATGGATGATTATTTGTCGGCCATTGATGATGTTGCCAAAGAAAAATATGTAGACAAAGACCGTTTGGGTGCTGTAGGTGCGAGTTATGGCGGATATTCGGTGTTTTACCTGGCCGGAATTCACAACAAAAGATTCAAATCTTTCATCGCACATGACGGAGTTTTCAACCTAAAATCCATGTACGGAACGACAGAAGAACTTTGGTTCACCAATTGGGATGCCGGAGGAGCTTATTGGGAAAAAGACAATAAAGATGCGGTGAAAACCTATACGGAATTTGATCCGAGTAATATGTTGGACAAATGGGATACGCCGATTCTAATCATTCAGGGTGGAAAAGATTATCGGGTGCCAATCGGACAAGGATTGGAAGCTTTTCAAGCTGCTCAATTGCATGGTTTAAATAGCCGATTGCTGTATTTTCCCGATGAAAATCATTGGGTTTTGAATCCGCAGAATTCCATCATCTGGCATACGGAATTTTTCAAATGGCTGGAGGAAACGCTTTGATTTAAAATTTAAAAAATGAAATTCGGAAAAGTTGAAAACCCGGAGCTGGTTGATTTCAGTTTGCCAAAGGATCATCCCGACACGAAAAAAATTCTTTCGAAACATAAAAAAGAAAATGATTTCGAAGCTTTTGTGGGATGCGCCAAATGGAATCGTGCCGATTTGAAAGGGTTTTATCCGCGTGGAACCAAGGACGAATTGACTTATTATTCCACGCAGTTCAATTCCATCGAACTCAATGCTACTTTTTATAAAATGCCTGATTGGCAACAAGTCCAAACCTGGAAAAACAAGACGCCCGAAGGTTTTCAATTCTTCCCGAAAGTTCCCAACATCATCACGCATTTTCG
>JAEWHB010000184.1 GCA_023388015.1 Bacteroidota bacterium | reverse complement strand
TAGGAAATGATATTTATGTTTTAAAAATCGGAAGTGGAAAAACAAAAATTTTGGCTTGGTCGCAAATGCACGGAAATGAAACCACCGGAACCAAAGCGATGCTCGATGTTTTTGAATTCCTCAAACTTCAAGAATCTGAATGTGAAAAAATACTAGAATCGATAAGTTTTTATTTTATTCCGATGCTCAATCCCGACGGATCTACTATGTACAGCAGAAGAAGTGCGTCCGGAATTGACTTAAATCGGGATTTTTTGAAAGAATCTTCACCTGAAATCAAGGTTTTAAAAACATTTGTTCAAGAAATCAAACCCGATTTTCTTTTCAATCTTCACGATCAGCGCACGATTTTTAATGTTGGTGAAACCGATAAACCGGCGACTTTGTCGTTTTTAGCGCCTTCTCCCAACATTGAGCGAGCTGAAACCGAACCGCGTATCAAAGCCATGTCGGTCATTGATTATATGGCAAAAGGTTTGGAAAAGCTTATTCCGGGCAACATTGCCCGATTTACCGATGAATTTTATCCGACTTCTACCGGAGATAATTTCATGAATGCCGGTTTTCCTATTATTTTGTTTGAAGCGGGGCATTATCCGAATGATTATGAGCGAATTAAGGTGCGACAGTTTCATGCGCTTGCTATTTTGCTTGCATTAGAAAAAATTGCCCAAAATGAGGGGGCAGAAGTAGGAGATTATCATCAAATTCCGATTAATAACAAGAAATTCCTGGATATCGTCTTGCGAAATGTCTTGGTTCGATCCAATGAAGCGGAATCTTTGATGGATATCGGGATTTATTTCGAAGAAATGTTGGATGTAGAAAATCAGGAAGTCATATTTTGTGCAAGAATCGAAGAAATTGGTGATTTATCCAGTTATTTCGGGCATTTAGACATTGATAAAAAAGGGAAAAACTATTTGGGACGATTCTCTATGTTTCCGGAAATTGGAGAAAAAGCCGATTTTTCCGTTGGAAATATTCATTTTGAAAAAGGAAAATTCAAAGGCAGGTAAAATATTTTTATCTTTATCCGATTAAAACTAAACAATGAAAAAATCCTTAATTTTAGCCTTATTAACCGTGTTTATGGTGAGTTGTGAAGGTCCTTATATTTTTAACAGAACGGTGAAATTAGCCAACGGTAATAAAATGTTGCTGGGCGGAGTAGATCGTCAAGCATTTGCTCAAGAGCCTTTTTCTAAATGGTTTAACGAAGGTTATGATGCGTATCAGACCAATCCTGAAATGATAAAGGAATTCAAAGGCAAACTGAAACGCTATCGGATTGAAGTTTTCATGGGGAGCTGGTGTCACGATTCTCAGAGAGAATATCCGAGATTGATGAAAATTTTGGATGAAGCGAAATTTCCTGAAGCCCGTATGGTTACTTATGCTGTAAACGAAAGCAAGAAAAGTTTTTATAGTGAAGAAATCGGGAAAGATATACGTTTTGTGCCGACCATAATTTTTTACAAAGGCGGAAAAGAAGTGGGGCGAATTGTAGAATCTCCCGTTTCCGGGTCTTTGGAAGAAGATATCTTGATGATTGTAAATGAAGCTTCCTTGCAACCGAACTACGCAGAAGATTGAAAAAATATATTTACATAATCGGTGGAATTCTCTTTGGAGTGCTTTTGACGTACTTCATCATGAAGCAGATGCAGACGAGCAATTCAATCAATGAATCTCATGTGATTGCCTACGAAATCAAGAAGTTAAATAAAATGATTGTGGCGGAACAGATGTTTTCTGACGTTTATTCGCATAAAAACAGTTTGTATTTTCCCGGATTGCAGGATTATTTCAGTTTCGATAAAAAAGTTCTTTTTCTTGTAAACGCAAAGGTTCAAGCGGTTTATGATTTGAAAAAGCTTGAAGTGGAAGTGGATTCGGCCAATCAGACGATTTATATCAACGGAGTTCCCGATTTGGAGATCAACACCTATCCGGATGTACGCTTTTACGATATGGAGCAAAGCAGTTTTAATTCTTTTAATAAGGACGAATTAAATAAAATCAAAGACCGCGCAGTGGCGCATATTGAAAAGTCGATTGATAAAGAGAAACTTCAGAAAGAAGCACATGATCAACTCATTGAAAATCTGGGTGATTTATATTTGCTAGCCAAAGCATATGGTTGGAAAATTGTCGAT
Organism: Bacteroidota bacterium; assembly: GCA_023388015.1. Classification (GTDB taxonomy): domain Bacteria; phylum Bacteroidota; class Bacteroidia; order Flavobacteriales; family Weeksellaceae; genus Moheibacter. The sequence continues at coordinate 2,023 of JAEWHB010000184.1, read as the reverse complement.
AAAACTCCGTATGCAAAGGAGTTGGAAGTGAAATTTAATTAGATCGGCAATCTTCTGGAAACCATCCAGGAAACAAAACCACCAATAAATAAGACTGTTAGAATTACGACCAAATAGTTCAACGCGGTGAATTCAAAAGGGAAGGGAACAAATGCATTGGCCATCACCAGGTGAAATTTATTCTGCATAACACCTAGAATTGTTCCGAGCGATAACCCGAATAAAATAGAAAAAACGGTTATCAGTAATCCGGTTTGAAAAAAGATTCGTTTGATATGAGATAGCTGCATCCCAAAACTCCACATCGTTTTAATCTGAATTTTTTTATCGAGAATGATGATGATAATGGCACCTGCCAGATTAAAAGATGCAATGATGATCACCAAGGTGAAAATCAGATAGATAATCAGGTTTTCAACATTCATCACCTTTAAAAAAGTAGAATCGAGATCTTGTCGCGTCTGAACGACAACTGAATCACCCATATCCTTTTGCAAAGCGGCTTTTACGCTTTTCTGGGAAGCGCCCGGAATAAGTTTAATCTCGATACTGTAGGCAGAATTTGACGGGAGGTGTAATAAGTTCTGTGTCAGTTCAAGCGGCGAGTAAATATATTTATCGTACTGTTCATTGATTATGAAAATACCCACCGGATTTGCGATAGCAGTATTGAAAGCTTCTTCTTCAGACGAAATGAGTCCGGTTCCGGGTTTCGGCATACGCAAACGGCTTGCACGTTGATGGTCTATATACATCTGCAATCGTCTCGCCACACCATCTGAAGCAATGATTTCGTAAGGCGTTTCAAAAGTCAGATAAGACCCATGAACGATGGTCGTGTCGATTTTAACTACATTTTTATAAAAGGAATCCACGCCTTTGAGATAGGCAATATCTTGTTTGTCCTCAAATTCAATCGAAACCTTTTCTTCGATAACTTTTGCATAAAATGCGACATCTGAATGTTCTTCCAGCTTTTTAGCTATTTCTTCAATATTATTAATCACTTTTCCTTTTGCAGCCGAAATCTTTAGATCGGGATTGACATTGCTGAAAAACTGAATATTCATTTTTTCAAGTCCCGAGAAAACTGAAAGAATGATAAACAGCGCACAAGTGGCAATAGTTATGGCAAAAACCGCAATAGAAGTGATGATATTGACGCCTGTGATTTTGCGTTTTGAAAAAATAAAAGTTAATAATCCGAATAAAATTGACAATAATCCGGTGGAGATCAGAACCAGTTTGAGGATGTTCATTCCTATGTTTCTGTCCTGACCGGAATAGATAATAAAACCGGCTGCTAAGGCTGAAGTTAAAGAAATAACTGCTGCAATACCGAGTTTAGATTTTTTATTGACAGATTTCAGTAATTTGTTGAATATTAAATAAATAGCTGAAGTTTGTGTGATCATATAGGCAAACATAAGCCCAAAAATCAATGTTTGCTGTCCAATGGTTAATATGGATTTCGGGTACAATAATTCACGAATGATCAGCATCGATGAATTTCCGATATAAATCAAACTTCCGACGAGCAAAGCCGTAATCATAATCAGAATCATACTGATAAGCAAAGTATTCGTATTGTAACGGCGAGCTATAAAAAGCGAAACATTTTTCATTTAGAGAATTGGGTTGTTGCCATCGCCACGAAGTGCACGATCTATTTTGTCAATTTCGTCCAGAGATGAATCCAAATAAAACAAAAGTTCAGGCGTGACACGCATGGTTTTGGCAGCAGTTCGAGCCAATAAAGATCGGTAATAAGGAGCTTTTTCCTTGATTAATTTTATGATTTGTTCTTTTTCCTGAGTAGGAAAAATGCTGATATACACTTTGGCTACCGACAAATCGGGCGAAACCCGTACTTCTGATACAGTCAGCAATTTGCCAGGGAAAAGTTCAATGGCTTCTTTGCGGAAAATTTCCGATAATTCTTCCTGAAAAACGACTGCTACTTTCTTTTGTCTGTTTGTTTCCAAAATTAATTTGATTTGGTTTCTGCGAAATTACGGATTTT
>JAEWHB010000178.1 GCA_023388015.1 Bacteroidota bacterium | reverse complement strand
GAAATTACATCGAAAAGAAGCGAAAAAATTTATTTGCGACTTCCGTCGGAATGGAATTAATCGATACGATTGAAGATGAAGTATTGAAAAGTCCGGAGCTGACCGGAGAATGGGAATTGAAACTTCGTAAAATTGAAAAAGGCGAATACGAAGCCCTTCAGTTCAAAGAAGAATTAACCCAAATGGTCCGTGATTTGACTTGGAAAGTAATTCGTGGTCAGAATAAAACCATCGAAATTCAGGAAACGAAAACGGAAGTCAAAAAAGAAGTAAAACCACGATCTAAAAAGCAAATCGTTTGGGAAGAAACCGATTGTCCTAAATGCAAAACTTCGAAATTGATCAAAGGAAAAACGGCCATCGGTTGCCAGAATTTCCAAGGCTGCGGATTCAAAGTTTCCTTCGAGATTTATGGTAAAAAATTGACCGAAAAACAAATTCTGGACCTCATCAAAAAAGGAAAATCTTCTAAAATCAAAGGTTTTAAATCGCATCCTGAAAATCTAGGAGAAGGTGTTTTGAGCTTCAACACTGAATTTGGAATGGAATTAAGATAATTAATATTTTATTAGAAAGTCATGTGCCATAGGCACAGCCGCTTTGTAACGACAAGGAATGACAAAAAATGGTGTGCCGTAGGTACGCACCTCCCTATTTCGCCATAAAGGGTAGCCTCTATGAGGCAATCTCAACAATTCATTAATTGGCTTTACAAAGCTTTCGCCCCTCTGGGGCATATATTTTTCTCATCCTATCTCCTTCAAAGCTTTACCTGAAAACGCAATACCACCCCAAACAAACTGCATAAAATAGCGGATGTTTTGATGAGCTTCTCCATCGGGATTTCCTAAAACTTTGGTTCGATAAAAATCACCAAACAATGCCAAAGTTTCTTCTTTGGACAGTTGATTCAATTTTGATTTTTTTCGTTGAAAGTATTTTCATTTTTGAAAGCTGTTGGTGTAAATTCATAGTGTCCATCTATGAATTCGATTACATCTGAAAAATGAAGAGATTTCGGATTGGTTTTTTAAATTTTCTAATATCATGTTACAAAAATCATAAAAAAAACGCTCCCTTTCGGAAGCGTTTTCGAGTATAACAAACTGAAATTATTCAGTCGGCTTGTTTTCATCTTTTGAAGGTCTGTCCGTTCTTTCCGGTTTTGGCAACAAGGCTTTTCTTGAAAGTTTCATTTTCTTCTTATCGTCATAACCTAAGAATTTCACGTCGATTTTATCGCCCAAATTCAGAGCTTCTTCAACTGTGTTCAATCTTCGGTGTTCGATTTCTGAAATGTGAACCAATCCTTCCACGCCTTTTGAAATTTCCACAAAAGCACCAAATGGCTTGATGGATTTCACAACGGCATTGTAAGTTGCACCCAATTCAGGAACGAATGCGATTTGTTTGATTCGTGCAATAGCTGCATTGATTTTTTCCTGATCAACACCTGCAATTTCCACTCGTCCGAATTCTTCCGTTTCTTCGATTGCGATAACTGTATCGGTCTCTTTCTGCAATTCCTGAATGATTTTCCCTCCTGGTCCGATTACCGCTCCGATGAATTCTTTCGGAATTTCAACTACAACCAATTTCGGTGCATTTGGTTTCAATTCTTGACGAGGTTCTGAAAGTGCTTTCATCATTTCGCCCAAAATATGCAAACGACCTTCTCTTGCTTGCTCCAAAGCTTGTTCCATGATGTCCATGTTCAAACCTTGAATTTTGATATCCATCTGACAAGCAGTAATTCCTTCTTTGGTTCCGGTTACTTTAAAGTCCATGTCTCCTAAATGGTCTTCATCACCCAAAATATCGGAAAGAACAGTGAATTTCCCTGACTTTTCGTCGGTAATCAATCCCATTGCGATACCTGAAACCGGTGCTTTAATGTGCACACCACCGTCCATCAACGCCAAAGTTCCGGCACAAACCGTCGCCATGGAAGAAGATCCGTTGGATTCCAAAATATCGGATACGATACGTACGGTGTATGGATATTCGTCTGGTAATATATACGTTAAGGCTCTTTGTGCTAAGTTTCCATGCCCTACTTCACGACGGGAAGTTCCACGAAGTGGTCTTGCTTCTCCGGTTGAAAACGGCGGGAAATTATAGTGTAAAAAGAATTTTTCGTCGTGTTGTGAAATCACGCTGTCCACCATATTGGCATCTTTGGAAGAACCCAAAGTCAATGCGGTAAGTGATTGTGTTTCACCTCGTGTAAATACTGCTGAACCGTGAGAGCCGGGCAAATAATCCACTTCGCACCAGATAGGTCTGATTTCTTTTGGATTACGTCCGTCCAAACGAACATTTTCGTTCAAGATCATCTGACGCATGGCTTCTTTTTCCACATCGTGGTAATAAACTTTTGCAAATGGCGTCACGCGTTCCAATTCTTCCGGATTGTCGATGTATTGCGCAAGAAACTCTTCCAAAACAGCTTTGAATTTTTCTTTTCGCTCATCTTTTCCGGCAGGAGATTTGGCTACTTCATAGACTTTGTCATAACATTCTTTCCATACTTTTTCACGGATTTCTTCGTCATGAACTTCGTGTGAATATTCTCTTTTCGGCAAAGATTTTCCGACTTTTTCGGCCAATCTTTCTTGTGCTTCGATTTGTTTCTTGATTTCTTCGTGTGCAAATGAAATTGCTTCCAACATTTCTTTTTCGGAAATTTCCTTCATTTCACCTTCCACCATTACGATAGAAGATTTGGTTGCACCGACCATAATGTCCAAATCACAGATTTCTAAATCTTTGTAATTTGGATTAACTTTCAATTCACCATTTATACGTACAACGCGTACTTCCGACATGGGTCCGTTGAAAGGAATATCTGTGATAGCTATGGCAGCAGAAGCTGCTAAACCTGCTAAATCGTCCGGAATAGATTTTCCATCATAAGAAATAAGTGAAATCATCACCTGAACCTCTGCGTGGAAATCTTCCGGGAAAAGCGGACGTAAAACGCGGTCTACCAATCGCATTGTCAGGATTTCCTGATCAGATGGACGAGCTTCTCTACGGAAAAAGTTTCCTGGAATTCTACCGCCTGCATAAAACTTCTCTCTGTAATCTACGGTAAGTGGAAGAAAATCCACTCCTTCATTTGCTTCTTTGTTGGCTACAACGGTTGCTAAAAGCATCGTTCCGCCTAATTTAACTACAACGGAACCATCGGCTTGTTTGGCCAGTTTTCCCGTTTCAATCGTGATTTCCCGGCCGTCTGCCAGGATAACCTTTTCTGTGATTGCTTGTGGAATCATTCGTCTAATAATTTTAATTCGTCTTGGTAAAACCGTCTGTTTTACCGGGTATTTATAGTCTTTCTATAATTTCAAGTTCAAAGTTTAAAGTGTCAGGTTTAAAAAAAAATCTTAAAAAACCTTAAGCTTTAAAACAAAAAAAGGCAATCTTGCAATTGCCTTTTTTATAGTGTAGTTTGAATGATTATTTACGCAGACCAAGTTCGGCGATGATCGCACGATATCTTTCAATGTCTTTGCTTTTCAAATAATCTAGCAAACTTTTTCTTTTACCTACCAATCTTACCAACGCTTTTTCAGTGTTGAAGTCTTTCTTGTTCACTTTCAAGTGTCCTGTCAAGTGATTGATTCTAAAAGTAAATAAGGCGATTTGGCCTTCGGCAGAACCGGTATCTGTTGTAGATTTACCGTGTTTTGCAAAAATTTCTTGTTTTTTTTCTGTTGTCAAATACATTCCAATATTGTTTTAAATGATTATTATGTATGCGGCTGCAAATGTACAATTATTTGGGAAAGTAGAAAAACTTTGTTTGATTTCTCGTACAAATTCATTTTTGATTGGGTAAATTTGCCGGATAAAATGCTGAACAGACTTTGGTCTGAATGAATTAAAAAATGAAATGATGAAGAAAAACCCAATGCTCATCGGACTTTTTGTAACCCTGGCCGTTGTTGCGGCCTGTTATCTGGTTTACGAACTGGCGCTTGAAAAAAAAGACAGTTATCTGATTACAAATCCAACCGAAGAGCTGATAAAAATCAAAATTGACGATAAATCCTATTCGATTGCTCCTCAACAGATAACGTCTGTAGAGCTTGATGGAGGCGAACATTCGCTGAGTTTTAATTATAACGGAAAACAAACCGATACCATTATTAATATTACGCGTTTCAATGCAGTGATCAACCCTACGCTTGCCGATTATTATGTTTTTGTGCGGCCTTATGGCGCCGGACGCAACCGGGATTCCATCTTCACTTCGCAGACCATTACGATTGACGAAAAGATTTACCACGGCAATATTACGCACCACAACGGCTTGTACATTCAGGATTTTTATTACAATTTGGATCAGGAATATCCGAAATTCTTTCTGCGAAAAGGTGAGTCAACCGATCTTTCCAAGATTTTTTCAAAAGAAGATTTCAAACAGTTTTATTTTGAAAATTATGAGTAGCGTTATGAGTTTTGGAGTTGTGGGTTTTGAGTTGTTAAATTAAAACAAAAAACGCTTCACACTTAACTCAAAACTTAAAACTCAAAACAAATTAATTACCTTTGCAAACTTATGAGCACAGTGAAACCATATTCCGATTCCGATCTGAGCAAAAAACAGCAAGTTGAACAGATGTTTGACA
>JAEWHB010000158.1 GCA_023388015.1 Bacteroidota bacterium | reverse complement strand
AGTTTTCATTTTTTATTTAAGTCCTAATTCCCACCAAATTTATACAGATATTATTAAATTTGCGACTTCTCTGTAAAAAATATAGAGCTCATTACTATGATTCAAATTAAAGGTTCGGTTTCACTGGAAGATTTCAAACGTATAGTTTTTGAAAATCAGCAAGTTGATTTGTCGGAATCCATCCAAAATCAGGTCAGAAAAAGTTTTGATTTCCTGACTGGTTTCGCAGAAGATAAAATTATTTATGGTGTCAATACCGGATTTGGACCTATGGCACAATATCGGATTAATGACGAAGACCGAATTCAACTACAATACAACCTCATCCGAAGTCATTCCAGCGGAATGGGAGATATTTTCCCGGAAATTTATGTGAAATCCTCCATGCTTGCGCGCATGAACACGCTGAGTTTGGGACATTCGGGCATTCATATTTCGGCCATCGAACTGATGAGAGAACTGATTAACCGCAACATAATCCCTGTAATATATCAGCACGGCGGAGTTGGCGCCAGCGGCGATTTGGTGCAACTTGCCCATCTTGCACTCACGCTCATTGGCGAAGGCGAAGTGCTTTACAATGGCGAAATAAAATCAACAAAAGAAGTTTTTGAAAAGGAAGGTTTGGAACCGATGAAAATTCATCTGCGCGAAGGACTTGCTTTGATGAATGGAACGTCGGTAATGTCGGGAATAGGGATTGTGAATCTGATTTATGCTGAAAAATTATTTGATTATGCGATTAGCTGTTCAGCACTTATCAACGAAATCATGGGCGCTTATGATGATCATTTATCAGAAAAGTTGAATTCGGTTAAGAAACATTCCGGTCAGCAACATGTAGCGGCCAAAATGCGAGAGTTCATTTCGGGAAGTAAATTAATCCGAAAAAGAGAAGATCATCTGTACAACGGAAAAGTTCAGGAAGAAATTTTCAAGGACAAATTACAGGAATATTATTCCATCCGTTGTGTACCGCAAATCCTCGGGCCTATTTACGAATGTATTGAAAATGCTAAAAAAATTCTGGTTGAAGAAGTTAATTCGGCCAATGACAATCCAATTGTAGATGTGGAATCAGAAAATGTGTACCATGGTGGAAATTTCCACGGCGATTATGTTTCATTTGAAATGGACAAACTCAGAATTGCCATTACCAAGCTGAGTATGCTTCAGGAACGTCAGTTGAATTATTTACTGAATCCTTCGCTGAATGAAATGCTTCCGGCATTTGTCAATTTGGGAAAATTGGGATTGAATTTTGGAATTCAAGGTGCGCAGTTTACAGCAACTTCTACAACGGCGGAAAATCAGACGCTTTCAAATTCTATGTACATTCACAGCATCCCCAACAACAAAGACAATCAGGACATTGTGAGTATGGGAACAAATGCAGCCTGGTTGACCAAAAAAGTCATCGAAAATTCATTTGAAGTAATTTCAATTCAATTATTGACGCTCGTTCAGGCGATTGACTATTTGGATTGTTTTGAAAAATTATCGCCAAACGGACAAAAAATTTACCGGGAAATCAGAGAAATTGCTCCGGCTTTCAAAGAAGATATTGTACTTTCACCGTTGTTGGCTTCGATAAAAAAATTCATCAGTTCTAATTAAAATTTCCTAATCTATTAATTATGGAAAAAATAAAATACGCATTGATTACCGGTGCTTCTCGCGGAATCGGACGTGAAACGGCCCTGAAAATTTCAGAAGAATTAGGTTATGCCATTCTGATTAATTATCAGTCCAACCAAAAAGTTGCGGAAGAAACACTCAAAGCAATTACCGATAAAGGCGGAAAGGCAGAACTGCTTCAGTTTGACGTGAATAACGCAGAAGAAGTCAATACCCGACTTAACGAATGGAAAGATGCAAATCCCAATGCCATAATTGAAGTCATCGTCAACAATGCCGGTATCACACGCGACGGTCTGATGATGTGGATGGAAGAAGAAGACTGGCAGAAAGTTCTGAATACAACTTTGAACGGGTTTTACAATGTCACCCGAAATTTAATTCAGGATTTATTGAAAAACCGCTACGGAAGAATCATCAATGTAGCTTCGGTTTCAGGGATGAAAGGAACGCCCGGACAAGTCAACTATTCCGCTGCCAAAGCAGGATTGATCGGCGCAACCAAAGCACTCGCACAGGAAATTGCCAAACGCAAAATTACCGTAAACGCCGTCGCACCCGGATTTATCGAAACCGATATGACCAGTGATTTAGATCAATCCGAATTAAAAAATTTAGTACCTTTAAATCGTTTTGGCAAAGCGGAAGAAGTTGCCGATCTGATTTGTTTTCTGGCTTCGCCCAAAGCTTCCTACATCACCGGCGAAACCATAAACATCAATGGCGGAATTTACGCCTAATGAGTGAGCGGAATGAAAAGAGTTGTGATTACAGGGATGGGAATTTATTCCTCTTTAGGGAAAAATCTTGGAGAAGTAAAAGCGTCATTGACGGAAGGAAAATCTGGGATTATCTTCTCACAGGAGCGGAAAGATTTTGGCTTTCGCTCAGCACTGAACGGATTTGTAGAACCGGTGGATTTGAAAGCTGCGCTTTCCCGAAGACAAAGAATATCGATGGCCGAAGAAAGCGAATTTGCTTTCGTTGCCACTGAAGAAGCCCTGAGAAATGCAGGCATTTCTCCCGAATTTCTAGATAATAATATCGTCGGACTTTTGTATGGAAACGATTCAGTTTCAAAATCAGTTTGGGAATCCATTGAAATCGTCCGGGAGAAAAAAGATACCACTCTTCTAGGTTCCGGTGCGATTTTCAAATCTATGAATTCCACCGTCACTATGAATCTTTCCACTATTTATAAAATCAAAGGCATCAATATGACTATCAGCGCTGCCTGCGCTAGTGGCTCCCATTCTATAGGTTTGGGGTTTATGATGATCAAACAAGGGTTGCAGGATATCGTAATTTGCGGAGGCGCGCAGGAAACCAATAAATATTCGATGAGTAGTTTTGACGGATTGGGCGTTTTTTCTACCCGAGAAGATGAACCCACCAAAGCCTCACGTCCGTTTGACACACAACGTGACGGATTGGTTCCGGGAGGCGGTGCGGCAACCATCATTTTGGAAGAATATGAATCAGCAGTAAAAAGAGGCGCAACTATTTTGGGCGAAGTGGTGGGTTATGGATTTTCTTCCAACGGAGAACATATTTCCACCCCAAACATTGACGGCCCGAAACGTGCTATGGAAATGGCTTTGTTACAATCAAGAATGAGCCCCGAAGAAATCCATTATATCAATGCGCATGCGACCTCAACGCCCATCGGCGATGCCAACGAAGCAAGAGCTATAGACAGTGTTTTTGGGAGCAATCCTTACGTTAGCTCCACCAAATCCATGACCGGACACGAATGTTGGATGGCTGGGACGAGCGAAGTGGTTTATTCTATGCTGATGATGCAGAACGGATTTATTGCACCCAATATTAATTTGGAAGAAGTGGATGAAGCAGCAAAAAATTTGAATTTAGTTAAAAATACGTTAAACCAAAATTTTGATGTATTTTTGTCGAATTCTTTTGGTTTCGGCGGAACAAATTCTGCTCTAATCATTAAGAAACTGAAACAATAAGCATATTACTAAAACTATGAATAGAGAAGAAATTATTCAGACAATTAATGATTTTTTGGTGGATGAATTCGAAGTAGAAGCAAGCATTATCACTCCCCAAGCCAACATGAAACAAACTCTTGAACTCGACAGTCTTGACTATGTAGATCTGGTTGTGATTATCGAATCTAACTTTGGGGTGAAACTCGAAGGAAAAGATTTTGAACATATTCACACATTTGAAGATCTTTACAATGTTGTAGAAAGTAAGTTTCATGCACTTGCCTAAATAAAATCAAAATGGCAGAATGGGAAGGAAAATCCAAAGGCACGGCCACCGGATATAAAATTTTCATCATTCTCATACAAAAAGCAGGAATTGGCGCCGCATACTTTTTGCTGGCGTTTGTTTCTTTTTATTACTTTTTGTTCAACACGAAACAAACCCGTGTTACCTACAATTATTTCCGTCAAAAGCATAAGCAAAGCGTTTTCAAGAGCCTGATTAATACCTACCGGAACAATTATATTTTCGGACAGACACTCATTGACAAAGTCGCCATTGCAGCCGGATTGGAGCATAAATACACCTACGAATTTGACGGAATCGAAAATATCCATCAGCTGGCCAAAGATGAATCAGCGGGAATCATGATCAGCGCACACGTCGGGAACTTTGAGCTAGCACAACATTTCATGGGTGAGTTCGACAAAAAAATCCATCTGGTAACCACCGACGAAGAAAGAGAAGCCATCAAATCACTTTTGGATAGCGTGATGGCCAAACCCAACGTTGAATTCGTGATTGTCAAAGACGATATGTCACATATTTTTGACATTCACAATGTTATTGAAAATCAACAAATTACCTGCTTTACAGGCGACCGTTATTTCCCCGGGACCAAAACCCTTGAAGCAGAACTCTTTGATGAAAAAGCTAAATTCCCGGCCGGTCCATTTTTATTGAGTTCCCGACTCAATACGCCGGTTTTATTTGTCTATGTGGTGCGAGAAAAAAAACGCCATTATCATCTCTACGCCCGCAAAGCCGAATTCAAAAACCGTGATGCACAGTCACTTTTGGAAGCTTATACCAAAAGCATTGAAAAAATGCTGGAAAAATATCCGCTCCAATGGTTTAACTATTATGATTTCTGGAAAAAAGGCTAAGCTTTACTCAATATAAATTTAAACCAGGTTTTTATTTTAAAATCCTATCTTTGCGTCCTTTTCAAAACTTAAACAACCCGAACTCAATCCTTCAAAAATGCAAAACGTTTACATCAAAGCGATATCTAAATTTCTTCCAAACGAACCGGTAACCAACGACAGTATGGAAAGTGTTTTAGGTATGGTAAACGGAAAACCTTCGCGTGCGCGCTCCATCGTTCTGAGAAACAACCGCATTCTGCAACGTTTCTACGCCATCGACAAAAGCGGTAATCTGACGCACAACAATACAGAACTTACCCTCGGGGCAATTAAAAACCTGATCGAAATCTCCGGAATTTCACCTCAAGAAATCGAAATTTTATCCTGCGGAACTTCCACTCCCGATCAGCTTCTGCCCTCGCACGCAAGTATGGTTCATGGCGCTTGGCAACAAAAACCACTCGAAATAAATTCCGCAACCGGAATCTGCACTTCGGGCATGAATGCTTTGAAATACGGATTTATGGCCATTGCTTCGGGGAGTGCAAAAGCCGCTATTGCAACGGGATCTGAGCGTGTTTCCTCCTGGCTGAAAGCCGATAAATTCAACAATGAAGCGGAAAAATTAGCCGAACTTGAACAAAATCCGGTGATTGCATTTGAAAAGGATTTTTTGCGCTGGATGCTTTCGGATGGAGCCGGTGCGATGCTGTTGAGCAACGAACCTAATTCAGAAAGCATTTCACTGAAAATCAATTGGATAAAAGGAATTTCTTTTGCCAATGAACTCGAAACCTGTATGTATGCCGGTGCGGTCAAAAATGCCGACGGTAGCCTGACTTCATGGAGTGACACCGACCCTGATAAATGGCTTAGCGAATCGATTTTTGCCATCAAACAAGACATCAAATTACTGGACGAACACATCATCGAAAAAGGAGCCGAAAGCATTCAGAAAATTTTAAACGAAAACCATACAAAACCGGAAGAAATCGATTATTTCCTTCCGCATATTTCTTCCTATTATTTCCACGACCGTCTGAATGAAGGCTTTATCAAAGCCGGAATCCAAATTCCGCTTGAAAAATGGTATGTCAATTTGGAAAAGTTCGGAAACATTGGCTCTGCCTCTATTTACCTGCAATTGGAAGAATTATTTTATTCGGGACGATTAAAAAAAGGTGAAAAAATTCTTTTATCCGTTCCTGAAAGCGGTAGATTTTCTTATGTTTACGGCTTATTAGAAGTTGTATGAGCCAAGCCATCATATCATCGCCCGAACAAATCCTGAATCTCATTCCACAAAGACCACCATTTGTGTTGGTCGATGCCATTTATGAGCATTCAGAAAAGGAGATTTTATCGGGATTTACGGTGCCCGAAGGTCATATTCTGGTTAACAGTAAAAATGAATTGCTAGAGTCGGGTGTTATTGAACATTTTGCTCAAAGCATCGCACTTCATCAGGGTTATAATTTCTTCTTGAGAAATGAACCCGCACCGGTCGGCTACATTGGCTCCATCAAAAACATTGAAATTTTCGCCCTTCCGAAAGTCGGTGAAGAAATACGGACACGAATTACAGTTTTACAACAAATTATGGGTGTAACTATGGTTGCAGGCGAAGTTTTCCTAAACGGAAAACTCATTGCCAACGGCGAAATGCGAACCATTATCGCAAAAGAAATGGAATAATACTTTCAAAATAATTTAGGTGTGTTCACCCTAATTTAAAATCTCTAAATTTAATTAATTGGTTATTTTTGTAAAAATCCTGCATCGAAATGGCCAAAAACATTCTTGTCACTTATTATACCCAAACAGGACAATTAGAAGAAATCGTCAAAAATCTAACGAAACCTTTCCGGGATAATCAGGAAGAATTCACGGTTACTTATTATCAAATTAAACCCAAAAAAGATTTTCCTTTTCCTTGGCCGTCTGACGTGTTTTTTGACACCTTTCCAGAATCTTATTTACAGGTTCCGGTGGAATTGGAAAAACCATCAGATGAGATTCTGAACAAAGATTACGACTTGATTATTTTCGGATACCAGGTTTGGTTTCTGACACCTTCCATTCCGATTATTTCTTTTCTGAAAAGTGAATTCGCTCCGAAATTATTGTCAGGCAAACCACTTATTACCGTTTCGGGCACCCGAAATATGTGGATGCTTTCACAGGAAAAACTGAAAGTTTATTTCAAAGAATTAAATGTAAATTTAGTCGGAAATGTCGCGCTGGTAGACCGACACGACAATTACACCAGTGTAATTACCATTTTGAACTGGCTTCAGACGGGAAATAAAATTTCGCCCAAACCTTGGCCCAAAGCAGGGGTTTCGAATGAAGAAATTAATTCCGCTTCCAAATTCGGAGAGATCATTTTGCCTTTTGCAAAATTGGGAAATTACGAAGGAATGCAGGAAGATTTGGTCAAAAACGGAGCCGTGGAAATCCGGCCTTTTTTAGTTAAAGTAGAGAAAGTTGGCAACCGTTTGTTTACGGTTTTCTCGCGGATTATCAGCAAAAACCCACAGAAACGAAAGTTTTGGGTCAGCGTATACAAGTTTTATTTGATGCTTGCAATTTGGGTAATTTCGCCAATTGTTTTAATATTGTTTAACCTTACTACCCCCATATTTTGGTGGAAAAGGAAAAAACAAATCAAATATTATCAAGGAGTTTAGAATTTAGTTTTTTTAATGATGAATGAAGTATATATCACCAAATCGTCCACTTATCTTCCAAATGAACCTATTCAGAATGATGAAATGGAAGATTATCTGGGATTGGTAAACGGAAAACCTTCCAAAGCAAGGGCTTTGATATTACGTAATAACGGAATCAAAACCCGCTATTACGCACTGGACAAAAATGGAAAACCTACCCATACCAACGCTGAAATCACCGCCAAAGCAGTCGAAGGACTTTTTGACGAAAATTTCACAAAAAACGATATGCAATTGCTTTCCTGCGGAACGACTTCGGCCGATCAGATTCAGCCCTCGCACGCTTCCATGGTGCATGGCGTTTTGAAACCCAATCAATCCATTGAAATCAATACTTCGATGGGACTTTGTAATTCGGGAATGAATGCTTTGAATTATGCATTTCTTTCGGTGAAAGCAGGAGCGGTGAACAATGCTGTGGCAGCGGGTTCTGAACGTTTTTCTATTTGGATGACCGCCGATAAATTCAACCACGAAGTGGAAAATCTGAAATTATTGGAAGAGAAACCCATCGTGGCTTTTAAAAGAGAATTTTTACGCTGGATGCTTTCCGACGGTTCAGGGGCGTTTCTTTTGGAAAACAAACCCAGAGAAAACCAATTGAATCTACGGATTGAATTCATTGATTTTTATTCGTATGCCCATGAAATAGAAGCCTGTATGTATTCAGGAAGTGAAAAACAGGAAGATGGAAGTTTGAAATCCTGGGCGGAATATTCGGCTGACGAATGGCTGAATCAATCCATTTTTGCCCTGAAACAAGACACAAGGTTACTGGATGAATTTATTCTGAAAAAAGGAGCGCAATCTTTGCGTGCTTCCTTTGACAAACACAATCTCGATCCCAACGACATGGATTATGTGCTGGCACATATTTCTTCGAATTATTTTAAAGACGGATTGCGAGAGGAGTTCGCTGCGGTAGGATTGGATTTCCCGGTGGAGAAATGGTATTATAATTTATCGGAAGTTGGAAACATCGGAGCAGCTTCCATTTTCATTGTAACCGAAGAATTGATGAATTCCGGAAAACTGAAAAAAGGACAAAAAGTATTGCTTTGCATTCCGGAAAGCGGTCGTTTTGCTTATTCCTGTGCGGTTTTGACGGTGTGCTAAAAGAGCTGGATGATGGAAGTTGGATGTTCATGTGGGTAGAATAATGAAAACATTGAATTTTAAACATTAAACTTTAAACTCTGCATAGAAAATGAAAACCTATCCTGAAATCGAAGAACTCATTCCGCACAGAAAACCGATTTTGTGCATCGACAAAGTGCTTCGGGTGGAGGATCTAGTTGCAAAAACCCAATATAAAATTGATAAAAACTGTTTGTTTCTTACGAATGGATCTTTTTCCGAATTGGGTTTGCTCGAAAATGCAGCACAAAGTAGTTTTGTGTTTTTAAAATTTTTCTTTTCGGGCGAAAAAGCAAATTTATGGAGCAAAGACAGAGATTCCATTGGATTCATCAGCCATATCAATTCAATGATGGTACATTTTCTACCCAAAGAACAAGATGAACTTTTCACCACAACCTCGACCGAACTTGTTTTTGATGCCGATAATTTGAAAATTTGCAATGTTATCGCCGAGACAACTGTAAATTCTGAACTGGCTTTTACCACCGAAATGAAAATGATTTTGCAGATACGCGAGTTGTAGAATTTTAAGTTTAAAATGTAGACCGATGAAAAAAGAGGAAGTACCACAGGACAATGGCAGTCTGTCCAAAGTTGCGCAGGAAGTCTGTTATGCAGTTGACGAAAACGGAAATTACACCACCGTTCAAAGCTCGGGCTGGGAAGTAAAATCGATGGCACTTGACGAGTCCATGCGATTAATTGAGGAACGTGTAGAGCAAACCAAAAAGGAAATTGCTGCGGGCAAACTCAGTCCCATCGCCTATTTTATGGAAGCTCACCGAATGGATATTTCGATTCTGGCAAGTTATGCGGGCATTCATCGTTGGTTTGTAAAACGTCATTTTAATCCCAAACGGTTCCGGAAATTGTCGGACAAAACTTTGAAAAAATATGCCGATGTTTTTGAAATTTCTGTGGAGGAACTGAAAAATTTTACCGTAAATAATTAGATTCGCAATTATTTTAAACCGAATGAAAACTTTGGCAAGACTTTTCATAATTTAATCTTGACAAAGTGAAAAAACCGATTCATGCAGATTGAATTCCAACACAAACAATCCGCTCATTGTGAAAATGGCGTGATTTCAAATTTGATGAACCACCAAGGCGTAAAAGTTTCCGAACCTTTGGTTTTCGGAATCGGAGCCGGTTTGTTTTTTGTTTATTTACCTTTTTTAAAAGTGAATTTCGCTCCGGGATTCAGTTACCGACCGATGCCCGGATACATTTTCCGCCGTTTCGCCAAACAATTGGGCATCAAAGTCATTCACAAACGATTCAAATCAGAGGCAGAAGCCCAAAAAATTCTGGACCAAAAACTCAAAGAAGGAATTCCCGTGGGACTTCAAGTCGGAGTTTATAATTTGACTTATTTTCCGGACGAATATCGTTTCCATTTCAACGCGCACAATCTCGTTGTTTTCGGAAAAGAGGACGACCGCTATTTGATTTCCGATCCGGTGATGGAAACCCCAACTTCACTCACCGAGAAAGAGTTATCCAAAGTTCGATTTGCGCAAGGTGCGTTGCCGCCAAAAGGACATTTGTATTATCTGGAAAGCGTTCCAACACAATATGACTGGGAACAAGCCATCAAAAAAGGCATCAAAAAAACCTGCAAGGATATGTTGGCTCCGGTGCCAATTGTCGGCGTGAATGCCATGAAGTGGGTGGCGAAAAGCATCCGGAAATGGCCAAAAAAATTGGGCACAAAGAAAACCAATCATTATCTGGGACAATTGATCCGAATGCAGGAAGAAATCGGAACGGGCGGTGGCGGATTTCGCTTTATTTATGCGGCTTTTCTGGAGGAAGCTTCTCAAATTCTGAAGAATCCAAAACTCAAAGAATTATCAAAAGAAATGACAGAAATTGGTGACGAATGGCGGGATTTTGCACTCAATATTTCAAGGGTTTACAAAAACCGAAGCGGCGAAGAAAATATGTATGAAAAACTTTCCGATCAGTTAATGGGATTGTCCGAACGGGAGAGAAAGTTTTTTCAGGAGTTGAAGAAAACAATTTGATTTACCAAATAAGATTTACGAAGTACGGTTTATGTAGGATATGCATGAAATTCTAATTTTTCAACTACAAATCCACAAAAATAAAATGCTATACGGAGCTATTTATTAGTAAAAATTCTGCGTAAATCTGTGTTATTTGCGGGAAAACAAAAAATTTAGCTTTCAACTACTTCTTCAATCAAATTTCGCCCTATTTGAACTAATTTTTTTACTTTCGCAATCGATGGAAACCATTCAATGCCATAATCTGAGCAAATCCTATGACGGAAAGAAAACCTTTGTCATTCGCGAATTCAATCTCAGCATTTCAAAAGGAGAAATTTTTGGTTTGCTCGGTCCAAATGGAGCCGGAAAAACCACGCTGATTTCCATGATGTGCGGACTGCTCGCACCTACTTCGGGCGAAATTTTGATCAACAATTTAAATTTCAAATCACATAAAACAGCTATCCAGAAAAAAATTGGTGTGGTACCCCAAGAATATGCGCTCTATCCGACTTTGACGGCTTATGAAAATCTGGAATTCTTTGGAAGTTTGTACAATCTCCACGGAAAAGATCTGAAAAATCGCATTGAAACCGGATTGGAAAAAGTAAACCTAACGGATTTTCTAAATCGTCCGGTAAAAAACTTTTCCGGCGGAATGAAACGCAGAATTAATCTTCTGACCGGAATTCTCCATCAACCCGAAGTTCTCTTTCTGGACGAACCCACTGTTGGTGTAGATATCCAATCCAAAGAAGTAATTATCAATATTTTAAAGGAATTAAATTCCAACGGAACCACCATTCTTTATACCTCGCATCATTTGGCTGAAGCCCAGGATTTCTGTACGCGGCTGAGCATTATCGACCAAGGAAAAATTCTGATAGAAGGCAGTTCGGAAGAGCTGATTCAAAACGTAAAAGGAGCTTCCAATCTGGAAGAAGTCTTTTTGGAACTAACCGGAAATCAAATTCGAAATGCATAAATTATTCGCTTCCATAAAGAAAGAAATGCTGCTTTTGGTGCGCGATTGGGGCGGATTGGGCATTCTTTTCATCATGCCCGCGATTTTGCTGATTACCATTACGCTGATTCAGCAAAGCACATTCAAAGACTCTACAAGCAATACGATGTCGGTGGTTTTGGTCAACAAGGACCAAGGTGAATTCGGAGAAATCATTGAAAAAAATATCGAAGAAGCGAAAGCACTCGAATTGATTCAGAATTGGAAGGATGAAGCCATCGATGAAGCGACCGCACTTCAACTCGTCAGCGACGGGAAATACCAAATTGCGCTTGTCATTCCTGAAAATCTTTCCGAAGGATTGGAAACAAGAATTCATTCTAATGTCGAAAAAATTCTCGCCGAATTTTCACTCGAAGAAAGCGATTCTTCTGAAAACAGTTCGGAAGATTTAGTCGAAGAAAATTTATCCAAAATCAAACTTTATTTTGATCCTGCCGTAGGCGAAACTTTTAGAAATTCCGTCAAAAATGATATTGAAAAACTGATGTCCAAAGTGGAGTCCCGAAAGATTTATTCGGTTTTTGAAGAACAAATGGGCATCGAAACCGAAGGAAATACCATGACCGAAAATGCGATTCAGTTCGAGGAAATCATTGCCCAAAAAGGCGAAGATGGAATTCATCCCAACACCGTTCAGCACAACGTTCCCGCCTGGATTCTTTTCGGTATTTTTTTTATTGTCGTCCCGCTGGGGATTAATATTGTAAAAGAAAAAAATCTGGGAACCATCATCCGCATCCGAACCAGTCCGGTTTCTTATGCGACGATTGCTTCCGGCAAAATCATCACTTATACCGTGATTTGTCTGATTCAGTTTGTGGTAATGTTGCTGATTGCGAGATTTATTTTCCCACAATTGGGATTGATTCCTTTCAAACCCGGCGGAAAATTAATCCCTATGACCATCGTGGTGATTTTCTCTTCTTTTGCAGCCATCGGATTGGGCATTTTAATCGGAACGATTATGAAAACCCAGGAACAAAGTGCGCCCTTCGGAGCGATTTTCACCATTATCCTATCGGCCATCGGTGGAATTTGGGTGCCGGTTTATATGATGCCGGAAGTGATGCAGAAAGTAGCGGTATTTTCACCGATGAACTGGGGAATTACGGCTTTTTATGACATCATTTTACGGAACGGAAGTCTAATGGATATTTCAAAAGAATTGTTGTTTTTGTTTCTGTTTTTTGTCGGAACTTTTATGCTTTCCGTTTGGATTAATAAGAGGAATAATATGATTTAAGTTACGAAGTTCGTTTTGCGCTTTGCGAATTTCGAACCACGAATTTCGAATTTCGATTATCGTTTAAATAAATAAAAATGCTTTCACATACATCAAAATTCAGAGTACGATTTAACGAGACGGATCCTTTGGGGATTGTCTGGCACGGGCATTATGTGACCTATCTGGAAGACGGACGGGAAGCATTTGGCGAGAAATTCGGGATTTCCTACAAAGACATTCAAAACGCAGGATTGTTTGCACCGATTGTAAAGTGTACTGTGGATTATAAATTGCCTCTGCGACACGGAGATTGGGCGAGCATTGAAACCACTCATATCAATCAGGCGGCGGCAAAACTACATTTTACGTATAAAATTTTCAACGAAGAAGGCCAGCTCGTCGCAACCGGAGAAACGATTCAGGTTTTTACCGACCAGGAAAAAGGCGAATTATTTCTGTCCAATCCGCCGTTTTTTGAGGAATGGAAAAAGAAATATGATTTAATGTAATTTTAAAATAATGATAATTTACCAATTATTCCTTGTGTACTTTGTGAAAAAACTTAGTGTACTTTGTGGTAAAAATAGAATTTAAAATGACCGATATTTTCATAACAGCAGATTCTTTGATCACTCCTTTCGGACTCGGAAGCGAACTGGCGTTTGAAAAAATCCTGTCGGGACAGTCAGCGGTGAAAAAACATTCGAACCCTCAACTTTCTCCAAATGATTTTCCGGCTGCGCTGATTGAAGAAAAAAATTGGGAAGGTTTAATTGCAGACGAAAGTTTTACCCGACTCGAAAAACTGATTGTTCTTTGTCTGAAAGATTTGATTTCGAAGAAAAACGTACAGCTGAATGAAAAAACTTTAGTGATTCTTTCTTCCACCAAAGGGAATATTTCCATTTTAGGAAATCCCAATTCGGAGTTTTCAAACGATAGAGCTTTATTGACATCTTTGACCCAAAAAATCCAGCAATATTTTTCACTGAAAAATAAAATTCAAATCCTATCCAATGCCTGTATTTCGGGTTCTTTGGCTATTGAATATGCCCGAAGATTATTGCAATCGGATTCATATGAAAATGCAGTTATCATCGGTGCCGATGAAGTTTCCCGTTTTATTTTATCGGGCTTTGAGTCTTTTCAGGCGGTGAGCGATACGGTTTGCAAACCCTTTGATCGCGACCGAAACGGGATTAATTTAGGCGAAGCCATTGCAGCAGTTTGTCTGAGTAAAATCCCTTCGGAAAATTCTGTAAAAATTCTCGGAAGTGGGAATTTCAACGATGCCAATCATATTTCAGGTCCATCGCGAACCGGCGAAGGTTTGGTTCGAAGTATCCAAAAAGCATTGGAAAATTCCGAAGTGGAAATTGATTTTATTTCAGCTCATGGAACCGCCACTTTGTACAATGATGAAATGGAGTCGATTGCTTTTCATCGTTGCGGTTTATCGGGAATTCCGACCAATAGTCTCAAAGCTTATTTCGGACATACATTGGGCGCGAGCGGAATTTTGGAAACCATTCTGAGCATTCATTCTCTGAAAAACAATGTACTCATTCCTTCGCTTAGATTTGAAAATCAAGGGACGACACATCCGGTCAATATCATCCGAACTGCCGAAAAGAAAAAATTGAAAACTTTTTTAAAAACCGCTTCGGGTTTTGGGGGAAGTAATATTGCAACGGTTTTTGAGAAAGTTTAGACTGTTTTAATTTAGCTTTATATTGTATATTTGTGTAAATGATTAAACAAAAATGAGTAATCCTGCTTTAGAGAATCCATTGAATTCCATTCAACTTCATTTACTCAAAATGTTCTCACATAGTCATGATAATTTGAGTTTAGAGGAGCTGAAGGATTTTTTGGTTGAATTTTATCAGAAAAAAGTAGATGAAGAAGCTGATTTTATTTGGAAGAATAAAAATCTCTCTCAAGAAAAATTAGAAGACTTTCTTCAGGCTCACAAAAGAACTCCTTATAAATAATGAAAATTATTTTGGACACTAATTGTCTTTTAGTTTCCATTCCGAAACAATCAAAATTTCGATGGGCGTGGGACGCTTTTCGAAGAAAAGATTTCATTTTATGTTATTCAAATGAGATTTTAGAAGAATACAATGAAATCATTGCTGATTTTTATTCCCCTACATTAGCCGAAAATATTATTTTAGAAATTTTAAACTCATCAAACACCGAACAAGTTGATGTTTTTTATAAATGGAATTTAATTAAAGACGATCCCGATGATAATAAATTTATAGATGCTGCCATCAATTCAGGAGCTGAATTTATCATCACGCATGATAAAGATTTTAATGTTTTAAATGATATTGAATTCCCTAAAGTTTCAATTGCTGATTTACATAAATTCAAAGAAATATTAAGTAAATAGATGACTCAAACCTGGAAAATCTCATCCTATTCTCGCATTACAAATCAGAAAATCATTTCTGACGGAAAAGTCCTATGGGAACGAAATCCCGATGAATCCGTATCGGATTTTTTGAAAACTATTTATCGGAATTCCGAAGCGAATTATCCCAAATTCTTCAAAATGGATTTGCTTTGCAAAGCGGCATTTCTGGCTGTCGAATTTATTTCGAAAAAATTCCAAATCCGGGAAACCAATACCGCATTGGTCTTTTCCAATCGTGGTGCAAGCTGGGCTTCTGACCAAAAGCACGCCGAGACAATTTATAGTCAAGAATCCGCAGCGAGTCCGGCCGTTTTTGTTTATACTTTGCCCAATATTGCGCTAGGCGAAATCAGCATCCGACATCAATTATTCAGTGAAAATCTTTTCCTTATATTTGAAAAATTTTCATCGGAAAATCTCGTTAATTATACAGAACAGATTTTATCCGAAAACAAGGCCGAAAAAGTCTTGGCAGGATGGGTCGAAGCCGATGAAAACAACCTCGATGTTTTGATTTATTTAGTTGAAAATGAAGGAACTACTAATCATACCATTGAAAGCATAAAAAATTTATACCATTAGAAATGAGCGAATTAAAACAAGAATTAAAAGAAAAAATCATCACCCAGCTGAACCTGGAAGATATAACCCTTGAAGATTTACAGGACGATACGCCACTTTTTGGCGACGGACTGGGATTGGACTCCATTGACGCACTCGAACTCATCGTTTTGTTGGACAAACAATACGGAATCAAACTTGCCGACCCCAAAGAAGGCCGAAAAGTGTTTGAAACCATTCAAACGATGGCAGATTACATCGAAGCAAACCGCCCGAAATAATGAACAAACAACCGATTGCCATTACCGGAATGGGTATAATTTCGGCCATCGGAAACAATCTGGCTGAAAACGAAACTTCTTTGCTGGAAAACCGGCACGGCATAAAAAAATATTCGGTAAAAGATCCTTTGATCCACGAGGAAAAATGGGTCGGTGAGATTCTTTTGTCCAATGAAGAACTCTATTCCGAATTAAATTTAAATCCCAAACAAGCTTTCACCCGAAGTACATTAATCGGCCTGAAAGCCGCTAAGGAAACAGTTCTTTCCGCCGGAATAAATGTAAACGACGGATTGAAAACCGGCTTTATTTCGGCTACCACTGTAGGCGGAATGGACGCCACCGAAAAATATTATTTCGACTTCAAGGAGTCGGAAGCAAACCGGAAATTCATTCCTACTCAAAATTGCGGTGTGCACGCCGAACAAATTGCCGAAATCTTGGGAATTAAAGATTATGTAACTACCATCAGCACCGCTTGCTCGTCTGCTGCCAATGCGATTATGCTCGGCGCAAGAATGATCAAAGCGGGAATTCTTGATCGGGTGATCGTCGGCGGAACCGATAGTTTGTCGGCCTTTACCATCAATGGATTTTCTTCGCTGATGATTTATTCGGACGAACATTGTCAACCTTTTGATGAAGAACGAAAAGGATTAAATCTGGGAGAAGCAGCCGCTTACATCGTTTTGGAGTCAGAAAAATCGGTTGGTAATAAAAAGGTTTTAGGTTTTTTGGCTGGATATGGAAATGCCAATGATGCTTTTCATCAAACCGCTTCTTCGGATGATGGGGAAGGCGCTTATCTGGCAATGAAAACTGCCTTGGAAATTGCGGATTTGCAACCTAAAGAAATAGATTATGTAAATGCACACGGAACGGCTACGCCAAATAATGACTTTTCGGAAGGAAAATCC
>JAEWHB010000145.1 GCA_023388015.1 Bacteroidota bacterium | reverse complement strand
CGGGAAGTTCGGAATATTTCAAAGGCGGAATTGTTTCGTATGCAACCGAAGTGAAAGAAAGGGTTTTAGGCGTTTCCAATGAATTAATCCAAAAACACACGGTGGTAAGCAGTGAAGTAGCCGAAGCAATGGCAAAAGGCGTTCGCGAACATTTACAAACGGATATCGGTGTTTCTACCACAGGCGTTGCCGGTCCGGCGAAAGGAGAAGATGGCAAAGAAGTCGGTACGATTTGGATTGGGATAGCCGATAAAAATTCGGTGACAAGCGTGAGATATTTCTTTCCTTATCTGGAGCGCGAAGATTTTATCGCTCAAGTTTCCAGACTGGCTTTGCAGAATGTTTTCAAATTCCTGAACGGAAAAATTTAGCATTTACAAGGTTTACGGCTTCTGCGTTCAATTTCGCGGTTGCTGAGCGGGTAAATTTTTAATCCAATGTAGAAATCTGCACCGTGAAGTTTTTGGTGCGGAATAAATATAGGAAGCAGATTTTCACTGCCGATGATAAGTGGACCATATCGGAGAAAGGCACCCATTTGAAAATTTTTGTATTCATAAGCCGAAACAGAAGCGCCATAGGCGAATTTATGTTGGCTCATAATGTAAGAAGCATTGATGATATTGCTTCGTTTCAAGCTGTTTTCAAAGAGGGGAAGACGCTGCATGACATCAAGATTTATATATTGATTTTGACCGATGTTTTTACTTGCGTTGAAATGCAGACTTGTCGGCAGTCCGATTTTAAAATCGTTTGAAACCAAGGATTGAGTTGGGTTTCCGTAAATTTCGTTGCTGATGATTTGCGCGTATTGTTCGGGCGATTCAAATTCAATGTCTTCCAGATTTGAATTATGGGTGTATTGAAAGTTTTCACCCAGAAAATGATGAAGAAATCCATCAAAATTCACCCATCCGATGTCCAATAAGTTAGCAGAAATTTTTAAATCATAATCATCGTCATTTCCCGCATAATTTACAAAAGCGAACCCCAAGTCAAATCCGAAACCGTTTCCCTGCGATTGATAGTTATAGGCTTCATTTTCAAAGTCATAGCCGGTTGAATAGCCGATTTCGATATCAAAATCTGATACGAAAAGATTTTTTTGATTGGCGAGCGAACCGTCTTCTAATACGATGTCTTCATTTTCACGCCGCATCACGGCATTTTTATTATTTTTCAGATAAAAAGCATCATGAGCCATCAAGTATTTGACATTAAGGCCTGCAATCCATTGATGGTCAGAATTAAATGGGATTTCTGTTGCGAGGTTGAGTCCAATTTCTGTCCAGTTCATAAAATTGGCTTCAAAAGGGCTTAAGTTATAAAGTACGGGTTCGAGAATTTCCTGATTGGTAAATTGAAGATAATTGTCCACATCAATAATTGAGCTCTGTGTACGGAGTTTTGAAAAGACGCCAACAGAAAAATCCTTTTCTGCAATTGCAAAATTGAAGGACGCTGATGGTCCCATGATTTCATTGCTGAAATGATATCCGGTTATGTCTTTGTTGTAATAATCCCAAACTTTTTTGGTATTTTCACCGGTTATATTTTGTCCGATGTTTGCTTCTCTGATTTCTCCGTCGGTAATTCCCAGAATGCTCGTTTTGGATATATATCCGTAGCTGTTTTGAATAAAGATGTTTTCTGAAAACAAGTGAACATCCCATTGATTAGGATTAAGAAAGCTTTGGGTAGGAGAGATCCCAACAGTGCTGATACCACTGAATCGGTCATTGCTAAAAATGTACGGATCCTGCGATAATAGCGGATTGGATAAAAGCCATAATCCAACTGCTGAAAGTATATAGCAAACACGAAAAGTCAAGAAATCCCTATTTAATTTGAAAACGTAGAATAGACTGATTTATTTCATGTCAGGATTGTGGGAAAAGATTTAAGCATAAAAAATGCCCGGCAGAACCGGGCAATATTTGGATTGTGTTTTTTTGTTTTTGTGTGGATTAGAATGTGTATCCTACTCCTAATGCGATCACTGAGTGTTTAGTATCCACATCTTTAATGACGTCTGTCAAACCGTGGGTATAGCGAACTCCGAAGTTTAGACCGGCAGGTAATTCATATCCTGCACCAATATTTAAACCGAAATCAACAGTTTCGACATCTTCGATGTCTCTTTTACCAGATCCATCCACACCATCAATTGGAGTGTCGTAATCCCAATCTGCTTTTGCTCCTACATTGAATCCTACTTGAGGTCCAAATTCAAAATTTAACCCTTCGTAAGCGTACCATTTCATCATTAATGGCACATTAATGTTTGAAAAGTTGTACTTAACTTTGTAATCCACGCCTAAGTCTCGACCTTCAAATTTACCTCCTTGAGTTGAGAATTGAAGCTCAGGTTGGAATGCCAATTGTTCAGAAAATCGAACATTTGCGTAACCTCCAACATTAAATCCGACCTGAGAATCAATGGATTCGGCATCATCTCCAATTAAGTTTGTCAATTGTGGTCCGGCTTTCACACCGAAACTTACTTGTGCATCAGCACTTGTCATTCCAAAAACCGCTAAAGCGGCAATAAAAAACATTTTTTTCATCTGTTTAATTTTTGTTTTAAAAGAGGTTTTGAATAATTTTCATTACCTTTTTTAAGGTTTCGGATAGCCATTTTACAAATGCTGTGCCAAAAGATAATGATATGTTAAATTGTTCTATAAAAAGACCGCCTTATAATTTCTATAAGGCGGTCTTGTATCTTCTGATTAATTAGTGTTTAGTCAAAATCTTGGAATGAATTTATATGTGCACTTTGAACGTTCAAAACGGCACGATTGCTAATTGAATCACCGTTTCCTAATACAAATGCCACAATTGATAAATTTTGGGCATTGGTAATATTGGCAGGTAGAGGGAAAGTTTGTTCCCATGTCCAGATTGAACCTTCTGAAACTTGACTTTGTGGAATAGTGTCACCATAAAGATCAGTGTAAGTACGCAATAATACGTGATCTTGAGGTTGGTTGGGAATTGGGTGGGCCATGTTTGCATAATCATAATTCGGGTCACAGTTTACTGTGGTATTACCGGAAAAGTAATTGTACTGGGCATAAACTAATCCTTCTTCAATCAAGTAAACGACCAATTTAGGATGGGTTATATTTCCGGTAGCAAATCCAACTTTTACATTCATGGTGATATTATTTCCATTTACAGTGGAACCAATGGAAAGCCCCAAAGGTGCTGTCTGATTTAGGTATGGATCCATCTGATTTCTAAAAAAGTCAGCATTATTGGGACAAGGATTTGCAACAGCGTCTTGATTCAATTTATGGATTCTGTTGACTTGGCCTGCCGGGGCTCCTCCTGTATCGTAATAGGGTGCGCTCATCATTTGTCCTGCATGTTCAAATAGCCAAGGGTCAACGGGCGATCCCGGTGTATGAATGGCTACGGGAATGATATTGTCACTGTAGTCTGTAAGGTAATTGATAATGGTTTGCATTCTGGGACACCATCCGCACCATGTACCGGTATAATCTTCTACAAGAACTTTCTGGGTAAAAGCAGAAGGTGTAGATTCAAATGATGCAAATATTTTGGTACTTGTCGTTTTTCCGTTATAGATGGCATATACTTCATTGTTTCCATTTGCTTCAGTGGGTATATAGGTGTTTCCTGCGATTTGTGTTCCGTTTACAAAGAATTCTGATTGGGCGGTTACATCACCGGAAAAACTTGAAGAAACTTGAAAAGTAATAGGGTTATCGACTTGAACTGATGATTCGCTCAGTGTTAATTCCAGGATTTCATCTGCTACATCTTCTTCTGTTCCGCAACTTATAAGTACAGTGGCTGATAAGAAAACAAAAAAGATCAATTGATTTAGATAAATTAATTTTTTCATATGTGTGTTATTTATTTTTGCTAATTTAGCTTTAATTAACACACAACAAAAAAAATTATGACTAAAAAATTCCTTTCGTTTTGGGCATTTTTAATGCTTGTTTCGATGAGTTATTCGCAGGACGCTTCTTTTCCGGATATGCAAATTCCGGACTTAAAAGGTAACAAAATTGATTTAAATGTTCTTTCTTCAGAGGGGAAACCGGTAGTTCTTGCTTTTTGGGCTACTTGGTGTGGTCCCTGTATGCTAGAATTAAATGCGATCAATGACAAGATTGATGATTGGAGAGCTGAAACAGAATTTAATTTCTTTGCAGTTTCAATTGATGATTCAAAAACGGTTGGGCGGGTTCAGCCTATGGTAAATGGTAAAGGTTGGGATTTCGATATTTTGTTGGATACAAACAATGATTTGAAAAGACAGTTGAACTTCTCTACTCCTCCTTTTACGCTTATCATAAAAGATGGTAATATCGTTTACAAACATTTAGGTTACCAACCGGGAGCAGAGGACAATCTTTATGAAAAAATCAAAGAATTTTCTAACTAATCTATAAGATGCATTTTGTCATTTTAGATTGTATTTAATCATTAATAAATCAATTAACACACAATGAGACAAATTTATGTATTACTAGCGGCTACTCTGTTTTCTGGAGGAGTATATGCTCAGATTGATATAGCCGGAGGAACATTTTCAGGAGGAATCGAATCCACTTCACAATGGTATCAAGAAGATGAAGAACTGGGTTTTGAGCAACCCAATGACGCTTTTCGGTCCAATAACTTCATCCGACTAGATTATACGCATGGCAAATTTTCTGCAGGATTGCAATATGAAGCATTTTTACCAAATGCATTATTGGGTTATTCAGAGCGATTGAACGATAATAAAATTGGAACCTATTACGTCAACTATAAAGGTGAACAACTAGATATCACCGCCGGGAATTTCTATGATCAATTTGGAAATGGTTTAATTTTCAGAAGCTGGGAAGACCGTCAAATTGGGATTAATAATTCCATGCGTGGTTTGAGGGTTGCCTATACACCAAATGATTTCACTACGATTAAAGGGGTAATCGGGAATATGCGTTTGGGATTTGAAACTACATCCGGAACCGTTGGCGGAATAGATTTGGAAACAAATTTGGTCAGATTATTTGACAAAGAAAATTTCAAAAATTCTGTTACAGCCGGATTCAGTTATGTGGGACAATATGAAGGTTATACAGGCCCTATCGAGAACTTTCCTCAAATTGCAAGTAATTATTCAGCACGTTTAGGATATTCAGGAAATTCAGGAATTTACGCCAATGCAGAGTATGTTTACAAAGACAAAACAACTTTGGTAACAGGTGGTCAGCCGAGTTCAAATTTTTTTGATGGAAATGCATTTTTGATGAATTTAGGATATTCTACAAAAGGCTTTGGAATTAACACGACTTTCAGAAGGTTGGAAAATATGGGATTATATGGCCAAAGAGACTTGAGTGAGCCTGCCATAAACTTGTATAATGAAGGAATAGTAAATTATTTACCTGCTTTGACTCGTCAACATGATTATTTATTGACCAATATTTACGTTTATCAGGCACAGCCTCATATTAACACAGAAAAGCAGGAAGCTGGTGAGATAGGCGGACAGGTTGATATATTCTATAACTTGCCAAAAGGAACTCTTCTGGGAGGTAAATATGGCACCAAAATCGGGGTGAATGCATCTTATTGGAACGGATTGAATGCCACTTTTAATGATGATTTGACATATGAAACCAATTTCTTTGATTTCGGACGAAAGTTTTTTCACGATGTCAATTTTGAAATTAACAAAAAATGGACTGATAAATTTTCATCCATCATTACCTATATGCACCAATATTACGATAGAGGTATAATTGAAGGAAACAACGCAGGTCATCTCATAGCCAATGTGGTAGTAGGGGATTTTTTGTATAAATTCAATACCAGCAATTCCATTCGCTTTGAATTACAACATTTACAAACAAAACGTGAACGTAAAAATTGGGCTGCGGCGTTGGTAGAGTACAATCTCAATCAAAAATGGAATTTTTATGTTGGAGATAGTTATAATTATGGTAATGATGATAAGGACAGAAGATTCCATTATTATATGATAGGTGGAAGTTATGTAAAGGAAACTACCAGAATTGCAGTAAACTATGGGAGACAAAGAGGAGGATTGATTTGCGTGGGAGGAGTATGTAGATATGTGCCTGAAAATAACGGTCTTACACTTTCATTAGTTAAAACTTTTTAATACATTTGTTTAGGCTTTTTTATTATTATTAACACACATTTTATATTTATGAAACTAAATTTTACCCAATTAGCATTGTCCGCTTTGTTCCCTATGGTGGCATTTGGACAAACTTTTGTGAACACACAACCAGAAAACAAAAAAATTATTCTGGAGGAATTTACTGGGATAAACTGCCCTTATTGTCCGTCCGGCCATGAAATTGCAAGGCAGATTATGGATAATCATCCTGGAAACGCATTTGTAATTAACATTCATCAAGGTGGATTTGCAACTCCTTCAGGTTCTCAACCTGATTTCCGCACTCCCTTTGGAAATGCAATTGTGAATCAGTCTTACAGTGGTACCGGATTTGGTTATCCATCTGCAACTGTAAATCGTCATGTTTTCCCTGGATATGAAATGTCAAATTCAGGAACAACTGCGATGGGAAGAGGGCAATGGGCTGCCGCTGCTAACCAAATCGTGGCTCAAAGTTCATATGTAAACGCCGCAGTGCAGGCAACGATTGACGCGTCAACAAGAGTGATGACTGTAAACGTTGAGGTATACTATACAGGTACCAGCCCCGTAAGTACCAACAAATTAAATGTTGCCTTGCTTCAAAACAACACATTAGGACCACAAGCAAGTGGTGGAATGGGAAATAATTATGTACATACACACCGCTTAGTTCATTTAGTGACAGATCAGTGGGGTGATGAAATTTCACCTACCACAACCGGTAGTTTTATCCCAAAAACTTATACTTATACAATCCCTGAAAGCTACAATGATATTGATGCCGTAATGGGAGACTTTGAGTTAGTTGTTTTTGTTTCTGAAGGTAATCAGGAAATTATCAGTGGAAATGGAGTGATTCCAACTTATGTAAATGTACAATATGACAATGATGCATCAATTGAAAAAATTGAGCCCATATCACCACAATGTGCAGGTGAAGTTAAACCAATAATTGAAATCAAAAATAATGGTAATGATACTTTGACTTCTTTGGAAATTACCTATTCTATCAACGGAGGTACCGCACAAACCTATAATTGGACTGGTGAGTTAAATGTTTTTGAGAAAGAAACCCTTGAGCTTCCAGCAATTCCATACAGTGGTGAAACCAATGACTTGACTGTTTCAATTCCTTCCGATGAGTCCAATGCAAATAACTCGCAAACTGTAACGTTTACCGAAGCTCGTCAAGGTTCAAGTACTCTTAGTATGGAGCTAAGAACGGATAGTTACGGAAGTGAAACATCTTGGGATATTTTGGACTCTGCTGGTTCAGTAGTGCAGATGGGAAGTGGATATGGTAACAACCAAACTTATTTTATTGATCTGACATTGCCTGCCGATTGCTATACATTTAGATTAAAAGATTCTTATGGAGACGGAGGAGCAAGAGTTACCATAAAAGACCACAATAATACAAATGTTGTGAGTATACCAGGAAACTCTTATTCATCTTTAGGATTGTCTAATTTCTCAACAGATGGTACAATGGGTGTAGATGATGTCAATCTTGCAAATGCACAAATCTATCCAAATCCTTCAAACGGAATCATCAACATAGCTTTAACGAAAGCTGCTAAAATTGAAATCTTTGATGTCACAGGAAGAAGTGTTTATGCCGGAAATGCAAATGCCGGAGATAATACTATCAACCTGACAGGGAAAGGAAAAGGTACTTTTGTAGTTAAAATTACAGAGGGTAACAACCGAGTTTCTAAAAAAGTTATTATTAAGTAAATAATCAGGACACAGAGCAATTGAGAACCCTCATTGCTTTGTGTTTTTTAAATTAAAACAAATGAAAAAATTATTTCTATCCACTTTAATTCTATGGGGAATTTGTGGTGTAACAAATGCTCAAAATCAAGAATTTATAATTACCGACTTGGATGGAGTCGAATATGAAAATAACTCTGTCCATGTCTTTACAGAGTTTTCTGAAGATGAAGTTCCAAATGAAGATGCTAAATTGCCATTGAGAATTTTCAATACAACAAATTCAGACATTTATGTCTCTGCAGAAGTTGTTGAAATCATCAATACAGATGGCAGCGAAGGACAATTTTGTATTGGAGGCCCTGCAGGAAACTGTTGGTTTTCTATAAGTGTTGGTAGCTTTTACCCAAGTTCTACCGGAGGTGTATTGCCGTCAAACGGTGATTGGGGTAATTATGATTACTTAACCAATCGTGATGAAACGAACTTAGCTGAATATAAATTGAGATTCGTACAATTTGATGGAGCCGGAAGTGAAATCCCAAATACTTCATTCTACATCAGTTACCGTTATGACAAAAATGCCATGGGTGTTTCCGATGTCAATTCAATTGCCATCGCAGAGGTTTACCCAACTGTTGCCAAAGGTTCTACCACAGTTCAGTTGAAAGAAAATGCAAATGTTCAGATTTTCAATCTGGAAGGAAAAGCAGTTAAATCATTAAAACTAAACAGTGGAAAATCAAACCTTGACCTTTCCGGACTTTCTTCCGGGGTTTATTTGGTTCAGTTCAAAGGAACTTCAGGTTTAACACATACTACCAAAATCGTAGTTAAATAATTAAATTTATAATGAAAAAGAAAGCCGTTTTGTTCAAAACAAGACGGCTTTTGCTTTTTTATTATATTTTTTTAAGTTACCCAATCACTCTCAACTTTGCAAAATTCAGTAATAATTTCTTCTCTCCGGCATTGTCAAACAAAACAGTAGCCTTCACATTATCCGATTCGCCTTCCAGAGAAATTACTTTTCCTCGCCCGAAACGATCATGCATTACGATTTTTCCGGCCGATAAATCCACGTTTTCACCATTGGATTGATTCACGATTTTGGCCTGAGCAATCGGTTTGAAACTCGCTTTCGGTTTCAAAGGATTGTCCGGTTTTTTTGGTTCGCTTTTCTTTCTTTCGAATTTTGGAACCTGCGAATAATCATCATCAAACAAATTAACATTCAATCCGCTTTTGTTCACAGGAAGTCCGGCGTTGAGGTTATTCCATTCTAAATATTTATCATCAATTTCTTCCAAAAAACGACTCGGTTCACTGTCCACGATTTTTCCCCAACGAAATCTTGAAACCGAATACGTCAGATGCGCAAACTTTTCCGCACGCGTTAGTGCTACATAAAACAAACGACGTTCTTCTTCCAATTCCTGACGTGTGTTCAAATTCATCATGGACGGAAACAAATTCTCTTCTAATCCCACGATGAAAACCGCCGGGAATTCCAATCCTTTGGCTAAATGCACAGTCATAAGCGAAACTTTATTGTCGTCTTCATCATCATTGTCTGCATCGGTAGCAAGTGCCACGTTTTCCAAAAATCCGCTCAGCGAAGGATCGCCTTCGTCTAATTGTTTTTGTTCGTCCACATAACCCTGAATACTGTTCAGTAATTCCTGAAGGTTTTCGAGTCTTGAAATTCCTTCAGGCGTATCGTCTTCCTTCAGCGTTTTGATAAGTCCGGTGGTTTTGGCGACATGCGAAGCAACTTCATAAACATCATGATTTTGGAGCATCACTTTGAAACTTTTAATCATGGTAATGAAATCGTTCAGTTTTTGAGCCGTCGGATTGTTCAAACCGATTTTCCCTGCATATTGACCAATGTTTTCCAGGATTTCATAAATCGTTTTTTCATATTCACCCGAAGCCACCGTCAATTTATTCAAAGTTGTCTGACCAATTCCACGCGCCGGATAATTGATAATCCGAAGCAAAGCTTCTTCGTCATTCTGATTAATTAGTAATCGCAGATAGGAAACTAAATCTTTGATTTCCTTTCGCTGGAAAAAAGATGTTCCGCCAAAGACCCGATACGGAAGATTTCTCTTTCGCAAAGCTTCTTCTATCGCACGAGATTGCGCATTGGTTCGATAAAGAACCGCAATATCTTTGTGTTTGAGGTGTTCGTTCAGTTGAAGTTCCCAGATTTGTGAAGCCACATATCTTGCTTCATCGGCATCGGTCAAAGCCCGATAAACCGGAATGGTTTGACCATGGTCGTTAGCTGTCCAAACATTTTTTTCCAATTGGTCACGGTTTTGCGCAATGATCTGATTGGCAGCGCCTACTATCGTTTTGGTGGAACGGTAATTTTGTTCAAGCGGAATAATTTTCGCATCCGGATAATCTTGTTGGAACGATAAAATATTGCGAATGTTCGCCCCACGGAAGGCATAAATACTCTGCGCATCATCGCCCACTACACAAAGATTTTCATATCGGGAAGCTAAAGCTTTTACGATTAAATATTGCGAATGGTTGGTATCCTGGTACTCATCCACCAATATGTATTTAAATCTTTCTTGGTATTTGGCCAGAACTTCAGGAAATCGCGTCAGGACTTCATTGGTTCGCAACAACAAATCATCGAAATCCATCGCTCCCGATTTAAAGCATCTATCCACATAAGCCCTGTAAACTTCGCCCATTTTGGGACGCATGGCAGCAGCATCGGCTTCAATTAATTCCGGTGTATTATGATACGCCCGAACGGTAATCAGATTGTTTTTAAATTGTGAAATCCGGTGAAGCACCTGTTTCACTCTGTAAATATCTTTATCGAGTTGAAGTTCATCCAGGACTTTTTTCATCACGCTTTGCGTGTCCTGCGTATCATAAATCGTGAAATCGGAAGGATAACCCAAACGAGTAGCTTCAACGCGGAGAATTCTCGCAAAAACCGAGTGGAAAGTTCCCATCCAAATGCTTTTGGCTTCGCTTTCGCCCACCACTTTTGATATCCGGTCTTTCATTTCTCGCGCAGCTTTATTGGTAAAAGTAAGGGAGAGAATATTGAAAGGATCAACACCTTTTTCAATCAAATGAGCAATCCGATAGGTAAGGACACGGGTTTTTCCCGATCCCGCACCCGCAATGACCATCAGCGGTCCTTCGGTTATTTCAACAGCTTGTCTCTGTGGTTCGTTCAGTTCGTCTAAATAATTCTTCATGGGAGGACAAATTTACAAATAATACATCGTAGGCTAAAGAGAGTTCAGATGAAATAATCCATTTCGATAATTAAGTTAGTTTCGTACTCATTTTTAACTCAAATTTGAATTAAATTCAATAAAGAAAATGATTATCCGCATACCTGCCTAAAAGATAAATTGAAGTCGAAAATCAATTTATTTTCCCTTCCCTAAAGGGTGTAAATTGATTTTCTTCCTCCCTTTAGGGTTGGGGAAGAAGAAAATCAATTGATTGGATATAAATACGGATATTCAAAATAAACAATTTAGTTTCCGCATCAAACTTTATCTTTGTAGAATTCTATACTGAATTTATGAACACATTCGGAAAGATTTTTCGACTTACGACTTTTGGAGAAAGCCACGGAACGGCAATGGGCGGAATTATTGACGGCTGTCCAGCCGGAATTGAACTTGATTTGGGAAAAATTCAATCCGAATTAGATCGGCGCAAACCCGGACAATCCAAAATTGTAACCCAAAGAAAAGAATCCGATACGGTTCAGTTTCTGTCCGGAATTTTCGAAGGAAAAACGACCGGAACCTCCATCGGATTTATCATTCCGAATGAAAATCAGAAATCCAAAGATTATTCGCATATCGAAGATCTATTTCGGCCGTCGCACGCCGATTTTACTTACCAAAAAAAATACGGCAACAGAGATCATAGGGGCGGAGGCAGAAGTTCTGCACGTGAAACTGCCAATTGGGTGGTGGCAGGAGCTGTGGCCAAACAAATTATCAAGGAAATAGAAATCAATGCCTATGTTTCATCGGTCGGAGATCTATTTTTAGAGAAACCTTATCAGAAACTGGATTTTTCCAAAACCGAATCAAATATCGTTCGTTGTCCCGATGAAGAAACCGCTGCCCAAATGATTGAGAAAATCGAACAAGTCAGAAAAGCCGGCGACACCATCGGCGGAACGATAACTTGTGTGATTAAAAATGTGCATGTTGGGTTGGGAGAACCGATTTTTGATAAACTTCACGCCAGATTAGGTCAGGCAATGCTTTCCATCAATGCGGTAAAAGGATTTGAATACGGAAGCGGATTTTGCGGTGCACGAATGCAAGGTTCGGAACACAATGATTTATTCAACGAAGACGGAACAACCAAAACCAATCTTTCAGGTGGGATTCAAGGCGGAATTTCCAATGGAATGGATATTTATTTCCGTGTGGCATTTAAACCCGTGGCAACTTTGATGCAAAAACAAGAAGCACTTAATTTCCAAGGCGAATTAGTGGAAATGCAAGGCAAAGGACGTCACGATCCTTGTGTTTTGCCAAGAGCCGTTCCGATTGTAGAAGCCCTTTCTGCAATGGTTTTGCTCGATTTTGTTTTATTGAATAATTCCCGGAAAATCTGAATTATTTAGGCAAACTGATCAAAGGAGAAGTTATATTTTCATTTTTGTCAAAGAATATTTTGCCACGCAAAACACTTTGAATTGTCTTGACGAAATTGTCTTCAAAAGACTTGCGCAGATTGGATTGATGATAAACCAAACTTACCTGCCGGGACGGCGCGGGATCTTCAAAATAACGAACATTTTTCTGGTTTTCTTTGGGCAGATCTTCGGCATGAAGACTCGGTAAAAGCGTCATTCCATAACCTTCATTGGCAAGTTTTACCAATGTATCGAGACTTCCGCTGTCAAGTTTTACGGGTTGTTCTTTGAGTTTGGTAGGTTCGCAAAGATTCAAAACATTATTTCGGAAACAATGACCTTCTTTGAGCAACAAAAGATCTTCCACATCCAGGTCGGAAGTCTGAATCATTTTTTTGGAATGGTAAATATGCGAATCCGGAACATAGGCTACCAAAGGTTCATAATACAGCGTTTTTTCCACAATTTGATCTTCATGAAGAGGCGTTACCACTATCCCGAAATCCAAAATGCCTTCGCGTAGACCCGCAATAATTTCTTCTGTTTGGAGTTCTCTGATGATGAGGTTTGATTTGGGATGTGCTCTCTGAAATGTTTTGTAAAACATAGGCACAAGCGTTGGCAAAACCGTTGGGATAACCCCAATACGGAAATCGCCTTCTATCTGGCCTTTTTCTTCAAAAACCAATTGTGCCATTTTGTTGGATTCTTTCAGAATAATTTTGGCTTGTTCTACCACTTTTTCACCAATGGGTGTAAGTTTAATCGGATGAGAACTCCTGTCAAAAATTTCAATGCCCAGCTCCTTTTCCAATTTTTGAATCTGCATACTCAAAGTAGGTTGCGTGACAAAAGACTTATCTGCGGCGAGCGTAAAATTCTTGTATTCGGCAACGGCTAAAACATATTCCAACTGTACCAACGTCATATATAAATATTTTCAATAAAGGTATTAATTTAATCGAATTTGTCTATGAAGGCTGGTATGATTTTAGTTAGTTATAACTGAGATTTAACATAGTTTAAATTGTCTAAATTACTTATATTTAGAATATTAATTCAGTAACTTAAAAAAATATATAATATGAAATTATCTACCATTGGATTAGAAAAATCCACGACTAAAGAACTTTCAGAAGACCTAAATGTGCTGTTGGCTGATTTACAGATTTATTATCAGAATTTAAGAGGAGTTCATTGGAACATTAAAGGAGAGCAATTTTTTCAATTGCACCCGAAATTTGAAGAATTGTATTTGGACGCACAGGAAAAAGTGGATTTGGTTGCCGAGCGAATCTTGACTTTGGGCGCAACGCCTTTGCATACCTTTGAAGATTACATCGAGCATTCGACAGTTAAAGTCGGGAAAAATGTTTCGGATGCCGAAAAATCGGTCCAACTTGTGTTGGATTCGATTCAGGAATTACTGAAAATAGAACGACAGATTTTGGATCGTTCTGCCGAATTGGACGATGAAGGAACGAACTCGATGATGAGTGATTTCATTTCGTTTCAGGAAAAAACAGCCTGGATGCTGAAAGCATTTTTAGGAGGGAAATAAAAACAATTGGACTTTGTTTTACGTCCTGATCAATAGGTTCGGACGTTTTTTATAGCAATAAATCGGGATTAATGTCCAAAATATTGTCCCTTTTGTATTGTTCAATGAATTCATCCGTGAAATGCTCACTTCCCATTAATTTATTGGTTTGAAGAAGTTTTTTCAAATCCAGTTCTTTATATTCCTTCAGCATTCTGTTGGAAATCGGTTTATAGGAAAAATGCCAAGGCTCGTACGCAAATCCTTTTCGACCGGATTTGTTGGTATAAACCAAATGAAACCCAAATTTTTCTGAATTCTCATCCAACCATAATTTGAATTTCCGCATACGACCGCCTTCATTGAAATGAACTTCACTCAAAGGATTGGAAGGAATGCCTCGGGTTGAATCGATGATGTCGAGATCCGTTCCCCAATGATGACGCGAAGTTCCGGGAATCGTACTGTATTCGATAATCTTCTCAATTGTTTTTTGATGTGAGAAACCTTGATTTCGGAAGCTTTTGTACTTGCGTTCCCAAATTCCGTTTTGGTGGGTATAGCTTCGGTAACTAGAAATCACATGAACGTGAAATCCGCTTTCTTTTGCGGCAATACGCATTTGATTCAATTGGAAAAAAGCTTCATTTCGTAGTTTGAAGTCATCACCGAAAAGCGCCGGTTTTCCTTTTCCGATGAGTTCTTCCTCCGTAAATTCGTTTAAAAAATTAAAATTAAATGAAGGATTGATGATGAACAATCCACCCATGAGTGTGGATTTTTTAATAAAATCGCGTCTTTGCATCA
>JAEWHB010000132.1 GCA_023388015.1 Bacteroidota bacterium | reverse complement strand
AACCCATTTGACATCAACGAAAAATTAGCTGCATTTGAATTCAAAGGTCACCGCATTACCAATTTCGAAATGGAAACTTCGGGAATTTATGGACTTGCGGCTCTGATGGGACATGAAGCACTTTCGCTGAATTGCATCGTTGCCAATCGTGCTTTGGGTGAATTCAGTAAAGATTCTTACAAAAGTATTGATAAGATGATACAGTTTGCTTTGGAAAGGCTTTCAAAGTAATATGATAATTTTCATAAAATATCCTATTTTAATTTTTTGATATTTGGGGAAAATTTAACCCATGAAAAAAATCACTCTCCTATTTATTCTTCTTACCGGCTTTTGTTTTGCACAACAATTAGAAGTAGGCGTTTTTGGAGGATATTCTTTTCACAACATTACAAATACCAAAATTTCGGAAGGCAAGGCAGTAATTGGTGACCCGGTTTGGGATCTAAACAAGGGAGTAATTTTGAGTTATTATTTCAAAAATGATGCGGGAGCCAAAATTTCCGCACTTTATTCCAACATTGACAAAGGATCAAAAAGCGAAAGAAATTCGGATGCCGATTTCCGTTATAATACAAATATGATGGGTTTGTTGATTGGGTATGGTGGAAATATCGGCAATCAATTCAGAATGTATGCAGACATTGGTTTGGGTTATACAAGTCTGGACACCAACCACGGATACAATAGTTTGACACCTCAAACAGAAGCTTTTAATAATTTAGAAGCTGATCTTGAAATGAGATCTTCCGAATATAATTTTTTGTTTGATATGGGTGTGGAATATATTTTCGCCAAAAATTTCAAATTATTTTTGGAAATGTACACAGACCCGGCAGTTTATCGGTTCAACACTTCAGCAGGAAAATATCAAAACCAGGGAATCGGATTTAATTTAGGGATAAAATATTTTATCAACTTTAAAAATCAGCTCAAAACCGAATAAAAATCCTCAATAACTCCCAGTTCGGTGTGGAAAGCATGCATTTTATCGGCAAATTTCTCTATTGACTTTTGTTGAAGTTGTTGTGCGAAATTTTTCTGATAATCCTCCACCAGATCATGGCGCGAATGACAAGTGTATTGAGCCGAATAATTGGCGCCTCCCTCCTCTTTGTGAGAAGTCAGTTTTGAAAACCTGCAGGAAATAAATTTTCCGGTGTTCATCACTTCAGGAATATGGATTTTTTTCATCCCATTTCTCAGTTTTTGCCGTTCAAGTTTACTTAAAAAGTTTTAATTCTACGATGGACTTCAGGGAAAACCCCTAGTCTAAATTTCAGTAATTGTCCCGAAACATGCTGTCGTCAGTCCGCCTAATTTTGTTCAATGATTATAAAACTTTAACTCAAAATAAGTATAACCCTAAAAAATAAAACAATGAAAATTTTTAAACCCATAAACAGATTTGCTATTTCTGCTTTTGCTGCATTTGCATTTATCTCGTGTAACAGTGACGATGATGCGCCAGATGAACCAATTGTGGAAGTAATTCCACCCATTATTTTGGATTGTGGTTATTTCAATGAAAATTTCAACATCCATCTAACCGATGACCCAAATGCACCTGTAGATTTCATTATAAACTGTGACCCAAAGATTAACGGAGATCTCATTATAGATGCAGGCGTTGTGATAGCATTTGAAAGTAATGCCGGATTGATTTTGGGCAAAGAAGCAAATGGTAAAATACAAATGAACGGAACTGCCGAAAATCCAATTATTCTCACCGGAACGCAACAGGATAAAGGATCTTGGAGAGGCATCCAGATTTCCAGCGATAATCCTGCGAACCAAATGAATTATGTAACTGTGGAATATGCCGGACAAGGAGGCCGCGGGGGCTGGGCACTTCAAGGCTCTGTAATTGGAGCCGCCGGAGGTGTTATGAAAATGGATCATTGTACCGTTCAGGAAGGACATCTCATTGGACTGCATTGGGTAGGCACGACACTCAATGCAGGGAAGCTAACGCTTTCCAACAGTACCTTTACCGGCAATGACATTCCAATTCAAACCTCTGTAAATCACATCAATACCATCGATGGAACCAGTACCTACACAGGCAACGTAAACGATTATATAAAATTGACTCAGACCGATACTCATCAAGATGTTACCTTTCATAAAACCGATGTTCCGTTTCTTTCTGCCGGATTCAAGCCTGATAATGAAATGAGCCGCAGTTTTACCTTTAAACCGGGTGCTAATTTACTGATGGAAGCCGGAAGCAAAATCAGATTTCAAAATGCTTTTCATTATGACCATGAAGTAGTGATGGTGGGAACTGCAAGCGATCCCATTACGATTAAAGGAAAAGAAAACGTGCCGGGATATTGGGAAGGCATTCAAATTGATTATACTACCAATCCGCTAAATGAAATTGGGTTTTTGAACATTGCCAATGCAGGAAAAACCAACGGATATCCAAACGGTGCTATACTTTTGGGAAGCAATGATCTATTTCTAAATATGCATGATGTGAACTTCATTGATTGTTTTGAATACGCAGTAAGTATTGAGCATTCGAGTGCTATCAATTTCAACTTCAGTAACTTGAATCTAGTCAATACAGCTAAAATGTTCTCAGATTTTAGTGGAAATGAAATAATAATCCCTTAAGACTATCATACTTAAATTATGCGGGAGTAGTGCCAAACGGCATACTCCTGCTATTTCCAAATATCTGAGTTTGAAATCAAATTAAACGTTCAGCTCCGATAAAACGTCTCAGATTTTTAACAATAAAATATTATGAAAAAAGCAATAAGTCTTCTAGTTATGTTCAATATTATTTTAGCTTGTTCCGGTTCAAATTCTACCGAAACTGAACCCGAAATGCTGTCCAATTCCATCAGTTCATGTCTGGAATCCAAAGACTATAAATACGAAACATTGCTGACCAAAGCAGACATTGTTAAACATGTAAATATCGATGAATCATCCTTCAAACAAGAAATTTCGACCACAAAAGGCAAATATGGTTCTTGTGTTTATAGTTGGAAAAGCGAGCGACCCGATAAGGAAATTGTGTCCAAAGTAACCGGCGCAACTTTCAAACGTCCCGATATGAATCAGGTTACGATAAAGATGCTGGATTTTTATACAGATGAAGATTTGGCAACTCATAAACAGGAAACTGCAGTTGATTTATTTGACAGAGGATATAAAAAATTATCCCAAACTGAATACGATGAATTATTGGCAAATTTCGAGAAGGAACTCGGTGAAAAACCCAAAGATCTTGCTCAAGCCAAAAAAATGTTGGAAAGCCGGATGAAATTCGAATACAAAGCCGTTGATAATTTGGGCGATCGTGCGTATCAAAAATGGACAAATTACGGTATAGAACTGGTTGTGCTAACTGGGAATGCCAAGTTTACAATTCTAAATAAAACCACCGGATCTCCCGAAACATCACTTGATGATGCTGTTAATTTTGCCCGTGAAGTTTTGGCAAAATGTAGAGAATAATAGTAAAAAACTTAGTTACCTGATAAAAATCCATTACATTCATCATCTAAGGATTAAAATAGTTATGATGAAGATTTTACTCGCAGATGATCATTTTTTGGTTTTAGATGGATTAGAGGTGCTTTTATCCACATTTGAATTTGTAGATAAAACTGAAAGTGTATTGAATTACATAGAATTAAAAGAAATTCTAAAAGAAGAAAGTTTTGATATTTTGTTGCTTGATATTCATTTCGGTAAACACGATGGAAGAAAAATAATCGGAGAAATTAAGCAGATAGCACCCGAAATGAAAATCATTGCCTTAACCAGTCATGCGGATTCCGTAACGATCAAATCTTCCATTAACGCAGGTTTTGACGGTTATTTATTAAAGATTGACAGTCGGGAAGAAATAGAAAAAGCACTCAAAGTTGTGACAAATGACGGGCAATATTTCAGTCCCAAAACCCAACAAGCATTTTTTGAAATGAACGCTTCAAGAAAAAAAATAGAACTCACCGAAAGGGAAAAAGAAATCTTGCAATTAATCGTACAAGAAAAAACCACCAAAGAAATCGCAGAAGAACTATTCCTGTCAGAAAAAACCATAGAAACGCACCGTTCCAACATTATGCAGAAACTCGATGTAAAAAACATTGCCGGAATGGTCAAAAAAGCCATTATGCAGGGATTGGTTAACATTTAAAAAATACATTAATTATGAGAATACTATTGTTCATTACCTTTTTTCTGCTATCCATTCTTGCAAATGCGCAGAACCGTGATACAGATATTAATGTTGGTCCTGAGTTTATGGCGCTATTCAATAAGTTAAGTGTCTGTATTGAAAATAAAGAGCAAGATTGTGTGGAGATAATAAATGAGATTATTGAAAAAGGGAAGCGAGAAAATGTTGCTTTTTTAGACTATTTGTATGCAAATAAAGCCTTCTATTTCTGGAATCTTCAGGAGATGGACTCTACCATGCTGTACAGTCAATTGGCTATTGAAAATCCGCATCCAATCGAAAAACAGCGAAGTGATTTAGATGCCTACAATCTTCTGGCCAACGCTTATTACCATAAAGATGATTTGGATAGCGCTATCAAATATTACCTTAAGGTTGCGGCCATTCTGGAAGACGGAGGGAATCCAGTACATTTGGGATATTTATATGTCAATATAGGTACCTTACTTAGCTCGACTGAAAATTATGATAAACAGATTGAGTATTTATTAAAGTCTTATAACCTACTGGATGAGCATAACGATGAGAAGTTTATAGCGACTGCTGCTAGCAATCTTGGTCTCGGGTATTATAATTTAAATGATACAATAAATGCCATTAAATGGTCCGAGAAAGCCTTGGATTTGTCCGATATCTCCAATGATTTGGAGGCAAAAACACTGTCATTTCTAACATTGTCCTTAATCGAGAAAGATCTCAATAAATCATTGAAATATGCTAAAAAAGCTGTAGAATACGCCGTTGAACTCGAAAATAAAATCCATCTGACATCGACTCATTATACATATGCTGATCTTTTATACAAAACCGGCTCAAATAAAGAAGCTTTGAAATACGCAGAACAGGCTATAAATTTTGCAAAAGAAGTTGGTGACAACAGTATTTTAACAAAGGCATCTCTTACGGCCGCATCTATTTATTACAACTCGGGATTGAAAGAGAAAGCCGCCGATTTTTATCACACCTATGCAACCTTCAAAGATTCTATTTCATCAGCTGAAAATGCAAGAGAAATCAATGAAATCAATACCAAATACGAAACCGAAAAGAAAGAAAAGCAGATTGTACAACAAG
This sequence comes from Bacteroidota bacterium, assembly GCA_023388015.1. Lineage (GTDB taxonomy): Bacteria > Bacteroidota > Bacteroidia > Flavobacteriales > Weeksellaceae > Moheibacter. The sequence continues at coordinate 543 of JAEWHB010000132.1, read as the reverse complement.
AATTCAAAATCCAAAAGCAACAATCCAATTTACTTTTGGCGATTTTGGGTGGAGCTTTGTTGATTTCAATTTTGGGTGGAGCAATCTTCTATAACAAAAAGAAACAAGAATCAAGACTCAAACAATTGCAAAAGGACAAAGAAAATGCCATTCTGAATTCCTTTATTTTGGGCGAAGAACGAGAAAGAAAAAGGATTTCTCACGAATTGCACGACGGCGTTGCCGCCATGATTGGCGCAGCCAAAATGAGTTTGGAATCCATCCCCCATCTTCCGCAGGAAAAAAGAATGGAACAACTGGCAAAAGTCCAACGAATATTAGAAAGATCACATGCCGACACCCGACATATCGCACACAACCTGCTCCCAACCGTATTGGAACAAGATGGTTTAGTAAAGGCAACCGAACAATTTGTTTCAGAAATAAACGAAACCAAACTTATCAAAATATCGGTAACGGATAACCATGAAAATACACACAAACTTTCGCAACAATTACAACTGATGATATTTAGGGTGATTCAAGAATTGGTAAACAATATCA
>JAEWHB010000096.1 GCA_023388015.1 Bacteroidota bacterium | reverse complement strand
ACCACCTGATTGGAGAGTCGAAGCCGTGAATCATGCATGGTCAGCAGAAGTCCCTCAATATCCAGATCCTTGTTGTGATGCTGTTGTACACCTTTGATGGTGTTCAGAAGTTTTCCCAGACCTTCCAGTGCGAAATATTCGCATTGAATCGGAATAATCACCGAATCCGCCGCCGTCAATGCGTTCAGCGTGATGAGTCCCAGCGAAGGTGCACAATCGATGATGATATAATCGTATTCATCTCTGATTTCCTTTAATGCTTCTTTCAGCAGGTATTCCCGGTTTTCATGGTCCACGATTTCAATTTCGGCCGCTACCAAATCCACATGTGCCGGGATAATGTCTAGATTGGGCGTTTGGGTTTTCTGAATCGCTGCATGGGCGCTCACTTCATGCTCCAATACCTCATACGTTCCTTTTTCAACTTCTTCCACCACGATGCCTAGTCCCGAAGAAGCATTGGCCTGCGGGTCAGCATCTATGAGAAGTGTTTTCTTTTCAAGCACCCCCAATGAAGCCGCTAAATTTACAGCTGTTGTGGTTTTTCCTACTCCTCCCTTCTGATTGGCGATCGCTACTATTTTACCCATGTTTGTTTTCAAAAATCGACCGTAAAATTAAGGATTAAAAGCCGGATGAAAGAATAGGAGAGGGGAATTTTTTGAACAATACAGATTAACATGTTGCAACAAGCAAAAAGAACAAAAACAAAAATGCCCCGAAGATAGTCGAGGCGCTAAATGTTTTATTCGTGGAGTATTATTTATACCTTATAGTACTCATGAAACATTTGGAAATAAAAATGCTCCCTGATTATGGACAAGGAGCAATCCAAATGTTTTCACAACGGAATAATCCTTATTGTGAATTGCTTTCAAAATTTGTGAAACAAATATATAAAATAATAATTATCGGTGAGAATGAATTTAAAGATATTTATAGTCGATTTAAGTAAATGTTAAAATTTATTTTTAAATTAAGCGTCAAATCTAAAACTCATGAAAAGAATACTTGGTCTTAATCGTATAGCGAAGTGGGAAATAAGAAGTAAAATTACTTTAAGAAAAAGCTGCTCAAAATCGAGCAGCCTAAAAGCAATTCACAACAGTTACTAATCAATTTTAATTTTTTAGTAACTACTAGTCAAAAGGTAATTAACGTTGGAAGTTAATCAAATTAAGTTTGGACCTTAATAAATCAATCCTCGTCAGGATCAATCCTTTTGATTTGATAAATATAAGTAAAGTATATTAGTAACTGAGTTTTTTAATTTATTTTTTTACATTTGTTTAAGCTACTACTTGTATTATTATGAAGCAAAATAAACACATTAACATCCTTGGATTGGATTTGGGCGTAACTTCCATTGGATTTGCGCACGTCATTGAAAGCGAGGACAAAAATAATTCTGAAATAAAACAAATTGGTGTTCGTGTAAATTCACTGACAGTGGACGAACAAACCAATTTCGAAAAGGGTAAGCCTTTTTCGATTAACGCTGAAAGAACGCTAAAACGTGGTGCAAGAAGAAACCTCGACCGTTACCAAGACAGAAGAAAAAATCTGATTGAAGTTTTGCAAAAAGCTAATCTAATCAATGCCGAAACTCAGCTTGCAGAAGATGGCAAAAATACAACGCATCAAACCTGGGCATTGCGTACAAAGGCGGTTTCTGAGAAGCTTGAAAAAGAGGATTTCGCACGAATATTATTGGCGATCAATAAAAAAAGAGGGTACAAAAGCAGTCGTAAAGCCAAAAATGAAGATGAAGGACAAGCCATAGACGGAATGGCTGTTGCCAAACGATTGTACGAAGAAAACCTGACGCCCGGGCAATTTGCGTATGAATTATTGAAGGATGACAAAAAGTCGATCCCTGATTTTTACCGTTCAGATTTACAAGCCGAATTTGACAAAGTCTGGAATTTCCAAAAGCAATTTTATCCGGAAATCCTTACAGATGAATTTTACAAAGAACTGCAAGGCAAGGGGCAACGCGCAACTTCTACAATGTTTTGGTCGAAATACGGATTTAATACATCGGAGAATAAAGGAAATCGAGAAGAGAAAAAACTTCAGGCTTATAAATGGCGAAGTGAAGCTACTTCTAAGCAATTGGAAAAAGAGGAAGTAGCTTATGCATTGACCGAAATTAATAACAATCTTAATAATTCAAGTGGTTATTTGGGTGCAATTTCTGACCGAAGCAAAGAACTCTATTTCAATAAGCAAACGGTTGGGCAGTATTTATACCAGCAATTGCAAGAAAATCCACATACACGGTTAAAAAATCAGGTTTTTTATCGACAAGATTATTTGGATGAATTTGAAACGATATGGGAAACGCAAGCTAAATTTCATTCGGAATTAACCAACGAACTCAAAGAAGAAATTCGGGATATCATCATCTTTTACCAACGTAAACTGAAATCCCAAAAAGGGCTAATTAGTTTCTGTGAATTGGAAAGTAAGGAAGTTGTTATTTATGGTGTAAAGAAAACAATTGGTCATCGAGTAGCACCAAAATCATCGCCTTTGTTTCAGGAATTTAAAATTTGGCAGAATCTGAATAATGTTTTAGTGCGCAAAAAAGGAAGCCGAAAGCGAGTTACTAAAGCACAAAACCAACATTCTTTATTCGAGGAAGAAAAAGAAATTTTCTCACTCGATTTAGAAACTAAAGAAAAGCTATTTGAAGAGCTAAATTTAAAGGGGAATTTATCGGCAAAACAATGTTTGGAAATTTTGGGATTGAACTCCAAAGACTGGGAACTGAATTACACCCAGTTGGAAGGAAATCGAACCAATAAATCTTTATACGAAGCTTATCTCAAAATCTTGGATATTGAAGGTTATGATGTGAAAGATTTGTTGAAAGTCAAGTCGAATAAAGATGAAGTTGAGTTAGATGATTTAAAAGTCTCGGCTTCCGAAATTAAAAATATGGTTCGAGACATTTTCAAGACAAATGAAATTGATCCCGAAATCCTTGATTTTGATGCAGAATCAGACGGCAAAGCGTTTGAAAAACAACCATTGTATCAATTATGGCATTTGTTGTATTCGTACGAAGGCGACGACTCGCAAAGTGGCAATGAGAAGTTGTATGAATTATTAGCGAAAAAATTCGGTTTTAAACGTGAGCACGCACAGATATTGGCTAATGTCGGTCTTGTGGATGATTATGGAAACTTGTCAAGCAAAGCAATGCGTAAGATTTATCCGTACATCCGTGAGAACAATTACAGCATGGCTTGTGAATTGGTAGGATACCGACATTCTAAACATTCCTTGACTAAGGACGAGCTGAAAGATAGGGCTTTGGAGGACAAATTAGATCTACTGAAAAAGAATAGTTTACGTCAGCCAGTGGTCGAAAAAATACTCAATCAAATGATTAATGTTGTCAATGCTTTAATCGAAAAAAACAGTGAACGAGATGAAAACGGCAATATCACCAAATATTTCAAATTTGATGAAATCCGAATTGAATTGGCGCGTGAACTCAAGAAAAATGCTGAAGAACGCCGGGATATGGATAGCCAAGTAAGGGAAGGAAAATTACGGAATGAACGCGTTTTTAAAATTCTTCAAAACGAATTTGGTATTAAAAATCCAACCCGAAACGACATCATTCGCTTCAGGTTGTATGAGGAATTGAAAAACAGAGGTTACAAGGATTTATATACCGACACCTATATTCCCAGAGAAATATTGTTCAGTAAGCAGATTGATATTGACCACATCATACCACAATCTCGATTGTTTGACGATAGTTTTTCCAACAAAACAATCGTGTATCGCCAAACCAATTTAGATAAAGGCAATAAAACTGCTTTTGACTACATTTCTTCCAAATACGGTAATACAGAAGATTTCGAAGATAGAATAAAGTCTTTGTACGATGCTTTCCAAAAGAGCAAAGAAGAAGGCATTTCCAAAGCTAAATACCAAAAACTATTGAAGCAAGAAACCGAAATCGGGGATGGATTTATCGAAAGAGATTTGCGAGAGAGCCAATACATTGCGAAGAAAGCGAAAGAGTTGTTGTTCAAAGTAACGCGATCGGTCGTTTCTACCTCCGGAAGTATAACCAATAGATTGCGTGAAGATTGGGATTTAATTAATGTAATGAAAGAACTCAATTTGCCTAAATATAAATCGCTCGGCTTGACTGAAATTCAAGAACGAAAAAATGGGCATCAAGTCGAGGTGATTAAAGATTGGACAAAACGAAACGATCATCGCCACCATGCGATGGATGCGCTAACAGTTGCTTTTACCAAACATAATCATATCCAATATTTGAATTATCTGAATGCAAGAAAAAATGAGAGACATAAATTACACGGCAATATAATTGCCATTGAGAATTTGGATACCGAAATTAGGATTGACAGTGATGGAAATAAAAAGCGAGTATTTAAAGAACCAATACCTAATTTCCGACAAGTTGCGAAAGAACATTTGGAGAATGTGTTGATTTCGCACAAAGCTAAAAACAAAGTGGTGACGAAAAACAAAAATAAAACCAAGTCCAAAAAGGGTGAAAAAGTCAAAATTGAACTGACACCACGCGGGCAATTACATAAAGAAACGATTTATGGAAAATATCGTTTTTACCAATCAAAAGAGGAGAAAGTAAGTGCGAAATTTGATTTGGAAACGATTGAAAAAGTTGCCAATCCAGTTTATAAAAAGGCTTTGCTGCAGCGATTAGCCGAGAATGGAAATGACCCCAAGAAAGCTTTCGCAGGAAAAAACGCTTTGAACAAAACGGCAATCTACATCAGTTTGGAAAACGACATCAAAGTACCCGAGACTGTGAAGTTGGTTTGGTTAGAAGAGGATTATTCTATCCGAAAAGATGTAACGCCAGAAAACTTTAAAGACGAAAAATCCATCGAAAAGATTTTGGATGAAGGAATAAAGCGTATTTTGAAAAATCGTTTGAAGGAATTTAGCGGTGACGCTAAAAAAGCATTCTCGGATTTGAATAAAAACCCAATCTATCTCAACAAAGAAAAAGGAATTTCCATAAAACGTGTTCGGATTTCAGGAGTGAAAAATGCAGAACCCTTGCATTATAAAAAGGACCATTTTGGAAATGATATTTTAGATGAAAATGAAAATAAAATTCCAGTCGATTTTGTAAGTACTGGAAACAATCATCACGTAGCAATTTATCGCGATGAAAACGGGAACTTACAAGATAATGTAATATCGTTTTTCGAAGCAGTGGAGCGAGTAAACCAAGGTTTGCCAATAATCGACAAAACCCACAATCAGCATTTAGGTTGGCAGTTTTTATTTACAATGAAGCAAAACGAAATGTTTGTTTTCTCGAATGAAAATACCGGATTTATCCCGACTGAAATTGATTTATTGGATCCTAAAAACAAGAAAATGATCAGTCCAAATTTGTTTAGGGTGCAGAAGTTTTCTAAAGTGGTTTACGGAAATTCAGCTATTAGAGATTATGTGTTTAGGCATCACTTAGAAACAAGTATAGATGACAGGAAAGAGTTAAAAGATATTACATATAAGAGTATCAAGAGTTTAGGTTTTTTTGAAAATATCTTCAAAGTCCGTATCAATCATTTAGGAGACATTGTAAGTGTTGGGGAATATTAAAATAAGAATACCATGCTCAAACGAACTCTCTACATTGGAAATCCGGCTTATTTGAAACTCAAAGACAATCAGTTGCAGGTCACGGATCCGGAAACCAAAGAACTCAAAGGCTCTGCGCCAGTGGAAGATATGGCATTTCTGGTGCTTGACAATCATCAGATTACGCTTAGCCATCAGTTGATAGTCGCTTTACAAGGAAATAATGTCGCCATCATTAGCTGTGATGCTCAGCATTTGCCACACGGATTGATGTTGCCGATGGCGGGTCATGTGGAACATTCCGAACGATTGAAACATCAAATCAATATTTCAGAGCCGTTGCGAAAGCAACTTTGGAAACAAACCGTCGAAGCAAAAATTAGTCAGCAAATGTTATTGCTTAAAAAGTTGAAAAAGAACTTTGAGCCGATGACAGAATATCTCAACAATGTCAAATCGGGCGACAGTACCAATATGGAAGGCATTGCTGCCCAATATTATTGGAAACAATTATTTGAAAATTTCAATCGGGAAAGGGAAGGAGAAGCTCCCAATAATTTTCTGAATTTTGGGTATGCTGTTTTGAGAAGTATTGTAGCAAGAGCAATCGTAAGTTCCGGTTTAAACCCAACTATTGGAATCTTTCATCGAAATAAATACAATCCTTATTGTCTGGCCGACGATATCATGGAGCCTTACAGGCCTTATGTGGACGAATTGGTTTTCAATCTGATGATCTTGCCAACTCGACCTCAAGATTTGACAAGAGAAACAAAAGCAGAATTACTCAAAATCGCGACTTGCGATGTTTTAATGATGCAAAAGTTAAGACCCTTAATGGTCGCTGTGAGTAGTACAACATCCTCACTATTTAAATGTTACACCGGAGAACGTCGGCTGATTAATTACCCCATGATGAACTAAAAAATCCAATACCCCAAGCGATTTATAATGTAAAAATATGCTTAAACAAAACCGCTTTAATGCTTATAGAATCATGTGGGTACTAGTTTTTTTTGATTTGCCAACCGAAACAAAACGTGATCGTCATGCGGCGACTCGTTTTCGGAAACATCTTTTGGATGACGGATTTTCAATGTTTCAGTTTTCAATTTACCTTCGCCATTGTCCAAGCCGTGAAAATGCAGAAGTTCACATAAGACGTACAAAAAACAATTTGCCAAAGCACGGAAAAATTGGAATTCTTTGTGTGACCGATAAACAATTCGGACTGATGGAGATCTTTTTCGGTCAAAAAGAAGCGGATTTACCTACGCCATCTCAGCAGCTAGAGCTTTTTTGACAGAATCAAAAAAAAGTAAATGAAAAAGCAGATAATCTAAATAATTACCTGCTTTTCTGATTCTGATTCCAATGCTAATCTCTTTACTGCAAAGGGATTCAAATGAGGTTGGAATCTTACCATGTAAATCTACAAATTTTTGAAAGCAATTCACAACCTCTTTAATACATAAGGGGCATCTTCCTCCGTTGGAATCTTACCATGTAAATCTACAAATTTTTGAAAGCAATTCACAACATAATAGATAAAATAGTTACACGATGAACGGTTGGAATCTTACCATGTAAATCTACAAATTTTTGAAAGCAATTCACAACAACCTTAAGTTGGGACTTTCAGGAATTTAGTTGGAATCTTACCATGTAAATCTACAAATTTTTGAAAGCAATTCACAACGGTACATTTTCACATGATGATTACCTTTGGGTTGGAATCTTACCATGTAAATCTACAAATTTTTGAAAGCAATTCACAACTCAGGGTTCAGAAACCGACAAAGCCCAGGGGTTGGAATCTTACCATGTAAATCTACAAATTTTTGAAAGCAATTCACAACTGACTCAATAACAATGATTTCAATTCATTAGTTGGAATCTTACCATGTAAATCTACAAATTTTTGAAAGCAATTCACAACAACTCTTAAACGCTCAAGTGATTGATGGAGGTTGGAATCTTACCATGTAAATCTACAAATTTTTGAAAGCAATTCACAACAGACAACTGAAGGGGGTAATTTTAAATCTTGTTGGAATCTTACCATGTAAATCTACAAATTTTTGAAAGCAATTCACAACGATTGATCTTTTTCAAACCCCCGATAATCCGTTGGAATCTTACCATGTAAATCTACAAATTTTTGAAAGCAATTCACAACACAGCGATTGGACCTTCCATCGACCAACGAGTTGGAATCTTACCATGTAAATCTACAAATTTTTGAAAGCAATTCACAACAGCAAAGGCGATTACATTGAATTTGATTTGTTGGAATCTTACCATGTAAATCTACAAATTTTTGAAAGCAATTCACAACGCCTTTTCGCACCACGGAACAGACCCTTGTGTTGGAATCTTACCATGTAAATCTACAAATTTTTGAAAGCAATTCACAACAGAAACGGAATGCGTGGATTAAGTGAAGAAGTTGGAATCTTACCATGTAAATCTACAAATTTTTGAAAGCAATTCACAACTTGTCCGTGAATTGCAACGTTTGGGTATCAGTTGGAATCTTACCATGTAAATCTACAAATTTTTGAAAGCAATTCACAACTGAAGAAAGAGAAATAAGGCCTCTTCCGCAGTTGGAATCTTACCATGTAAATCTACAAATTTTTGAAAGCAATTCACAACTAAAGGTTCGAACTTCCCAATCTTTCGTATGTTGGAATCTTACCATGTAAATCTACAAATTTTTGAAAGCAATTCACAACACATCTAAAGGAGCGCATCGCGCATATTCTGTTGGAATCTTACCATGTAAATCTACAAATTTTTGAAAGCAATTCACAACTGATAGTTTCGGCTTCCGCAGCATACATTTGTTGGAATCTTACCATGTAAATCTACAAATTTTTGAAAGCAATTCACAACATATTGGTGCGTTATCCATTTTGTTCTCTTGTTGGAATCTTACCATGTAAATCTACAAATTTTTGAAAGCAATTCACAACTCATAGCCAACGCCCTTCATAATCTCTTTAGTTGGAATCTTACCATGTAAATCTACAAATTTTTGAAAGCAATTCACAACAATGCAGTAAGTTATGTGAAGGGAAATCCTGTTGGAATCTTACCATGTAAATCTACAAATTTTTGAAAGCAATTCACAACATAAGGGTCTTGTTGGATTTTCCGATAAGAGTTGGAATCTTACCATGTAAATCTACAAATTTTTGAAAGCAATTCACAACCACCCTCACTATTTAGGCGCGCGTATATCCGTTGGAATCTTACCATGTAAATCTACAAATTTTTGAAAGCAATTCACAACAAATCGATATCGGAAAAAAGAACTTGCTTTGTTGGAATCTTACCATGTAAATCTACAAATTTTTGAAAGCAATTCACAACATACCCTCTGTCATTCTTATTTATCAAAGCGTTGGAATCTTACCATGTAAATCTACAAATTTTTGAAAGCAATTCACAACAATCCGCTTCCCCTTTAATATAAGGAAGATGTTGGAATCTTACCATGTAAATCTACAAATTTTTGAAAGCAATTCACAAGACCGGCAATTGCTTTTGATGAAATTAATGATTGGGTAAAAATTACAAATTTTCAAACCGAAGATTCTACGAATTCATAAAAAAATATAAGTCAAAGAAATCTACGACTACTTTATTAATATCAAAACAAAATGTAATAAAAGTTGTTACAGTTATAAAAAATCTATTATCTTTGCGCTGTTATGAACAACACAAGATTTGCAACACTCATTCATATTCTTACCGTACTGGCCAAAAATCCGGATCAGTGGATAAGTTCTGAATGGATTGCCGAAAGTATCAATGTCAATCCGGTTATCGTACGCAAGGAACTTTCGGTACTTCAGAAACTTGGCTGGGTGGTGAGCAAGAAAGGAAAAGAAGGCGGCTCCATGCTCCATGTTTCGAGCTGCGAAATTTCACTGGCCGATATTTACAATGCGGTCAAAAATTCAAATGTTCTCGGAAAGAAAAACAATTGCTCCGGTACGAATTGCCCTATCGGGAAGGATATAAATAAAGCATTGGAAAAATTATTCAAGGAAACCGACGAAATACTTGTAAATGCACTTCAACACAAAAACTTGAAAGCTTTTGTGGAGGAATTTGATTAAAAAAATTTTAAAAATAAATGTAACAATTTTTATTACAATAACATAAAACATTTTAGAATATGAAAATAGCCATTATCGGAGCCACCGGATTTTTGGGTTCCAAATTAGTAAAAGAAGCAAAAGACCGCGGACTGGAAGTCACGGCCATTGCGAGAAATCCTGAAAAACTAACAGAAGAAGTCCAAAAAGTAGCCATCGACGTCAATGAGGTTGGCGAACTTGCCGAAACCCTCAAAGGACAAGATGCGGTCATCAGCGCATTCAATGCCGGATGGACCAATCCCAATCTTTACGATGATTTTCTGAAAGGTTCAAAATCCATTCAAGAAGCCGTGAAAAAAGCAGGAGTAGAACGCCTTTTGGTTATCGGGGGAGCAGGAAGTCTTTACGATGCTGAAAATAAACAATTGGTGGACTCACGCGATTTCCCGGCTGAAATCAAACCCGGTGCAACTGCCGCAAGAGATTATCTCAATATTTTGAAAGAAGAAAAAGACTTGGACTGGGCGTTTTTCAGTCCGGCCATAGAAATGCATCCCGGAATTACAACGGGAAGAACTGGAAATTATCGCCTCGGAAAAGACCATCCGGTAGTGGATGAGAACAATGCTTCCCAACTTTCTCCGGAAGACGTAGCAGTTGTGTTATTGGACGAAATCGAAAAACCTAAACACCACAAAGAACGTTTTACAGCGGCTTATTAATCTAATTCTTCTGATAAAATGAAAGATAAAAACATAGATTTAGGATTACTAATATTTCGATTAACTTTAGCAATATTAATGTTCATGCACGGATTTCACAAAGTGATTTACGGCGTAGATGGTATCAAATCGATGCTTGCAGGTTATGGAATGCCCGAGTTTTTAGCGTATGGCGTACATCTTGGTGAAACCATTGCCGCCTTGATGATTGTTATCGGATACCGCACCCGATTGGCAGCAGTGGCATTTACCATCGTGATGGTTGTAGCTTTTTTGATGGCGCACATGGATCCTCTTTTTGCCCTCGGAAAATCCGGAGCATGGTTACATGAAGGAATCGCTTTGTTCCTCTTTGGAGGTTTGGGTCTGATGTTCACCGGCGGTGGAAAATATGCCTTGTCAACAGTTCATAAGTGGGATTAACCACTAATCCTGAACTTCAGTCCGATTAGGAAAATGACTTAACCTTGTCAAGGATATTCTCAGAGCGAAGATTGGCTTGACAAGGTTTTTAAAAGAGTTAAAGGTAGCGTCGAGCTTTACTCTCGGGGAATTAAAAAATGCCCGAACGCTTATTAACCACATAGTTTGATTTAGTGTTGAAGATAAAATTTAGTTGACATAGAAACTTACGTTCATAGTTTTTTGCATTCATAAAAAATTAAACGAGTTCGGATTTTGACGTTATTTTTTACTTGGTCAAACCAATCAGAAAAAACTCCGTAGGAGTTAAAGTTTTGCAACCGATTGCATCAGCTTGCGGATAAAAAATTAAACGAGTTCGGATTCTGACGTTCTTTTTTTCTTGGTCAAACCAACCAGAAAAAACTCCGTAGGAGTTAAAGTTTTGCAACCGATTGCATCAGCTTGCGGATAAAAATTTAAACGAGTTCGGATTTTGACGTTATTTTTTACTTGGTCAAACCAACCAGAAAAAACTACGTAGGAGTTAAAGCTTTGTAACCCCGAACTTCAGTTCGGGGGATGAGAAATAAACGAAAATAGGTTTTGGCGTGTGTTTTTGCATGACAAAAACCATGACAAAATCAAATAATTAAACTATAAAAAATAATAAAATGAAAAAAATAAAATTAGGAAATACCAATTTAGAAGTCAGGCCTTTTAACTTGGGCGGAAATGTATTCGGATGGACTTTGGACGAAGAAAAATCCTTTGAAATTCTCGATGCATATTTCGAAGCCGGATTTAATTTCATCGATACGGCCGATATGTATTCGTATTGGGTGGACGGTGGTCCCGGCGGACAATCGGAAACCATCATCGGGAAATGGATGAAAGCACGCGGAAATCGAGATAAACTAATCATCGCCACCAAAGCAGGCGGTCCAACCGGGGTGAAAAACGAAATCGACGCGAGCCGAAAGCACTTGATGGAGTCGGTGGACAAATCCCTTGAAAGACTTCAAACCGATTACATTGATTTCTATTATTTGCATTATGACGATGAGAAAACTCCGGTTGCTGAAACATTGGGAGCATTTGCCGATATGGTAAAATCAGGAAAAGTGAAACATATTGCGGTTTCCAATATTTCTCCGGCTCGTTTGAAGGAGTCATTGGAATATTCAACCCACAATAACCTTCCGAAATACGAAGTTTTCCAGCCTTTGTATAATTTGGTGGAAAGAAGCGGATACGAAACCGATTATGCACCGATTGTAGCAGAATACGGTTTGACGGTATTTCCTTATTCGGCTTTGGCCTCCGGATTTTTGAGTGGGAAATATCGCTCTGAAGCTGATTTCAATAAGAGTCCACGCGGACAAGGCGCAGCCAACTATCTGAACGAAAAAGGACTGAATGTTTTAAATGCGTTGGATAAAGTGGCTGAAAAGCATAATTCAGTTCCGGCGACGGTCGCTTTGGCTTGGTTGTCGGCTCAGCCCAACATCGGCGGACCGATTGCAAGTGCGACTTCCAAGGAACAGTTGGCGCAGATTTTGTCGGTAACCGAACTAAATCTGGACGCTGAGGATTTGAAATTACTTGATGAAGTGAGTAAATAAATCTTCATGATAACCTTGTCAAGGTTATTCTCAGAGCGATGATCGGCTTGACAAGGTTTTAATTACGTAGGGTTAAAGCTTTGTAGCCCCGAGCTTTAGCTCGGGGGGTAAAAAATAAACGAAAATAGGTTTTTGGCGTATGTTTTTGCTTCGGCAAAACCATGAGTGAAAAAATGCCCGAACGTTGATTTTATTAACCACATAGTTTAATTTAGTGTTGAAGATAAAATTTAGTTGACACAGAAACTTAGGTTCATAGATAACTCCGTAGGAGTTAAAGCTTTGTAGCCCCGAGCTTTAGCTCGGGGGATAAAAAATAAACGAAAATAGGTTTTGGCGTGTGTTTTTGCTTCGGCAAAAACCATGACAAAACATTAAAAAATTTAAAACAAGAAGTTATGAAAATTGAAATCTGGAGCGATGTAATGTGTCCTTTTTGTTACATCGGGAAAAGAAATTTTGAAATGGCACTGGCTGATTTTCCTGACAAAGATAAAATCGAAGTCGAAT
>JAEWHB010000084.1 GCA_023388015.1 Bacteroidota bacterium | reverse complement strand
ATTTGTAAAAAACAGATGGGATTGTTTATATTTGCGTCCCAATTGCGAGAATAGCTCAGCTGGTAGAGCACGACCTTGCCAAGGTCGGGGTCGCGGGTTCGAATCCCGTTTCTCGCTCTATTTTTTTTGAAATAAATTAAAGTACCAGGCCCTGGTGGTGGAATTGGTAGACACGCAGGACTTAAAATCCTGTGGACATTAGTCCGTGCGGGTTCAAGTCCCGCCTGGGGTACAACTTTAAGAAATCCTGATAAGAAGTAATTATCAGGATTTTATTTTTTTAGCACAGAATTCTTTCCGATGATATTTAATTATTCCAACAAGAAGCTTTTTACGATTTTTCTGATTCGACTGGCGCCTACGGTTTTATTTCTGTTCTTTGCTTTGGGGCTGGGCGAAATCTTTTGGGTTGCTACCCTTTTATTTTGGGTGGAAGCGGTAATCGAAATCATCTACCGATATATTAAAGGGTATGCGAAAATCGCTTCTGACGAAATTATTTTAATGGAAAATCTCCTTTTCCGCCGTTCGGTGCAGATTGAAGATGTTTACCTGACGCTGTCTTATGACGACGAATGGGCATTCAGAACCAAAGAGAAAGAAGTTCGAATCAATAAAAAATTCATCAGGAAAAATCAGAGAGCTATATTTGATAATGAACTTAAAAGAATCAGAATTAGTGTTGATCCTAAAAAGCATTTGATCAACAAATAAAAAAAAACCTTGGCGTTTCCGCCAAGGTTTATCTATGAAAAAACTTAATTACTTACTTAACTTCTTCAAAATCTACATCTTCCACCTGATCGCTACCGCTTTCAGAAGCTGAATCAGCATTCCCATCGGCAGCCTCAGTATTGGACTGGCCTTCTTGCTCATTCATAGCTGCATAAATTTCTTGTGAAGCAGCGGCCCAAACCTCATTCAATTTTTCTACTGCGGGATCAATTTGTGCAATTTCCTGAGTTGCATGTGCTGCTTTTAAATTAACCAAAGCAGATTCGATTGGTTCTTTTTTATCAGCCGGGATTTTGTCTCCGTAGTCTTTCAATTGTTTTTCTGTTTGGAAAATCAGCGCGTCAGCCGCATTAATCTTTTCGATTTTCTCTTTGGCCTCGGCATCTTGTGCGGCATTTTCCTGTGCTTCTTTCTTCATTCTTTCGATGTCCGCATCGCTCAGTCCTGATGAAGCTTCAATTTTGATTGATTGTTCTTTTCCGGTTCCTTTGTCTTTTGCCGAAACATTCAAAATACCATTTGCATCAATGTCAAAAGTAACTTCAATCTGTGGAACACCTCTTGGTGCCGGTGGAATGTCCACCAAATCAAATCGTCCGATTTCCTTGTTATCGTTAAACATTGAACGCTCTCCTTGTCCGATTCTCAATGTTACCGCAGGCTGATTGTCAGCTGCCGTTGAGAAAGTTTCTGACTTTTTAGTCGGGATGGTTGTATTGGCTTCAATCAGTTTGGTGAAAACACCTCCCAAAGTTTCGATTCCCAATGAAAGTGGCGTTACGTCCAGCAACAAAACATCTTTCACATCTCCGGTCAAAACACCACCTTGAATGGCAGCACCGATTGCTACAACTTCGTCAGGGTTTACGCCTTTTGAAGGAACTTTTCCGAAGAATTTTTCAACTTCTTCCTGGATTTTCGGGATACGTGTCGATCCACCTACCAGAATTACTTCGTCAATATCTGAAGCAGACAAACCTGCATCGCTCAAAGCTTTTTTACAAGGTTCCATAGAACGACGTACCAAATCATCACTCAACTGTTCAAATTTCGCACGGGTAAGTGTTTTTACCAAGTGTTTAGGACCTGAAGCCGTTGCAGTGATATAAGGAAGGTTGATTTCGGTTTGAGAAGAAGAAGACAATTCAATCTTTGCTTTTTCAGCTGCTTCTTTCAAACGTTGCAATGCCATAGCGTCTTGTTTTAAATCAACACCTTCTTCGCTTTGGAATTCGCTTGCCATCCAGTTGATGATTACGTTGTCAAAGTCGTCACCTCCCAGGTGGGTATCACCATTGGTGGACAAAACTTCAAAAACTCCATCACCTAATTCAAGGATTGAGATATCAAAAGTACCTCCACCCAAGTCATAAACTGCGATTTTTTTGTCGCCGGTTCCTTTGTCCATTCCATAGGCCAAAGCGGCTGCTGTAGGCTCATTGATGATTCTTTCCACTTTTAGTCCGGCGATTTCTCCGGCTTCTTTTGTTGCCTGACGCTGTGCATCATTGAAATAAGCAGGAACAGTAATGACAGCTCTCGAAACTTCTTGCCCAAGATAGTCTTCTGCCGTTTTCTTCATTTTTTGAAGAATCATGGCCGATAGCTCTTGTGGCGTATAAGATCTTCCGTCAATATCAACGCGTGGCGTATCATTATCGCCTTTTATAAGTTTATAAGGAACATTGTCAATTTCCTTAACATCTTCAGAATATTTCGTACCCATAAATCTTTTGATAGAAGATATGGTTTTATGTGGATTGGTAACTGCCTGTCTTTTTGCAGCATCCCCCACTTTCCTTTCGCCGCCCTCCACAAAAGCAACGATAGAAGGGGTAGTTCTTTTTCCTTCTGCATTTGGAATAACGGTAGGGTCGCTACCCTCCATTACTGCAACGCAAGAGTTTGTTGTACCTAAGTCGATTCCGATTATTTTACTCATCTTCAGTATGTTTTTATAATTTT
>JAEWHB010000068.1 GCA_023388015.1 Bacteroidota bacterium | reverse complement strand
CTCTTCGAAGCGATTTTTCTTGTTTTTTCTTGGCTTTTTTCTTAGCATTTTCTTTTTTGAAAAAAGAATCTCCCATACTTATTTTGAATTAAATTATTATTTTATTTATTGAAAATCAATTTGTTATTTTTTCTTCTTCCTTGTGCGTTGATTCAATTTAAACTGGATCAAAAACGAAAGGAAAAGAAAGCAATTCTTCTATTTCAGATAAAGAGAAATTTTAGCTGAAATATTTTCCCGAAAGGTTGACCTTTTTGATTTGGAAAATGCTCATAGAATTGAAAAAAGTGGCTCTTTGAATCTAAAGCAACCAAAAAAGAATGAACATTTATTGATTCGATAAATATCCTGCAAAGGTACGCCATTAATTTAGATAATTATCTAAATCGGTTTATAATTATTTGTAAGCAAATTATTTATGATTTAAATAAACTAAATGGTAAATTTTTGAAAATAAAAAAACCACATAATTAGTAAAGAATTATGTGGTTTTGCAACATTATTTAGCACATCTATTTTCCGATATTTTTAATATCGTCAGCTGCTTTGTTTGCGCCTTTCTTCACATCTTTAGCTGCTTCTTGAACGCCTTCTTTGGTGTTTTGATAAGCTTCAGATGTAGCGTCGCCAACATCATTGGCTACTTTCTTTACGCCTTCAACAGCGTCTTGGGTCCCTTCTTCAACCGCATCTGCAGTTTTATTGGCTTGATTTTTAATCGCTTCCCAAGTAGCTTTGGCGTCATCTCTGACTTTTTGTGCTGCTTTCTGCGCTGTTTGATCGCCACTCTCTTCGGCTTCGATTAATCTTTGCTCGGCATCTTTAAGGTCTTGTTCAGCTCGTTCCCAATCAGAATCAGAAGAATAAACGGTATCAACGGTTTCAATCGTGTCAATGGGGTAATTATTATCTAAATTTTCATTCTGATTTTTTGGTTCACATGAATTTAAAGTGAAAACACTCAAAGCAATTGCTGAGATACTTAGGATTAATTTTTTCATAATAAAAGGTTTTTTAGTTTGGTGATTTTACACAATTACAATGCCGTTTTATTAATTATGAGTCAAAAAACGCTCAAACAGGATGCTCAAAATCAATTAAATCTGTAATTTTAAACCATGAATTAAGGCGAATTTTTCATGTATCAAATTCAAATTATAAACGGACCTAATCTGAATCTGCTCGGAAAACGCGAGCCCGAAGTCTATGGAAATCAAAGTTTTGAAGAGTATTTTGGAAAACTCCGTAAAAGCTTTTCTGATGCCGCACTTCATTATTTTCAATCCAATCATGAGGGAGATATAATTGACAAATTACACCAAATCGGATTTGAATATGACGGGATTGTGTTAAATGCCGGAGCTTATACGCATTATTCCTATGCTATTGCAGATGCTATCAAAGCCATTAAGGTGCCGGTTGTAGAAGTTCATATTTCCGACATTTATGCAAGGGAAGATTTCAGAAAAATTTCGGTAACGGGAGAAAATTGCCTCAAAATTATTTCAGGTAAAGGACTGGACGGCTATAAGATGGCAATTGAGGAGTTGCTCCGGATTTAAAACTTTCCTTTCAGTTGTTCGTTGAGTGAGCTGATGTAATTCAGAATTTCCAGACGACCTATTTTTGCCGAAGCTGAAGTTGTAAAAACCTGCGGCATGGATTCCCATGTTTTGAGCATTTCTTTGCGGTAATTCAACAAAGCTTTTTGTAAGGCAGCACTGCTTATTTTGTCGATTTTTGTGAAAACAATTGAAAACGGAATCTGAGTTTCGCCGAGCCATTGCATGAACTCAAGATCAATTTTTTGCGGTGGAATCCGGCAATCAATCAATACAAAAGTATTGACCAAATTGGGGCGTTGCGTGAGATAATTTGTAATCATTTTTTCAAACTCACCTCTTTTGGTTTTAGAAACACGTGCGTACCCATAACCTGGAAGGTCTGTGAGGTACCAGCTTTCTTCCATAAGAAAAACATTAAGCAATTGAGTTTTCCCTGGAGTTCCAGAAGTTTTGGCCAAATCTTTCCGGTCAGCCAACATATTGATAAGAGATGATTTTCCAACATTTGAGCGACCGATGAAGGCGTATTCAGGCTTGTCGGGCTCCGGGCAATCAGACCATTTAGGTGCGCTTTTTACGAATTCTGGTTTTAAATTCATTGGACAGGTGCAAATTGATTTTGTAACAACCATTCTTCCAAAAGGCTGTTGAAAAGTTCAGGGTGTTCCATCATAGGTGCATGTCCGCATTTGTCAATCCAATAAAGTGTTGAATTAGGCAAACCTTCATCGAATTCCACAGCTACCTCGGGAGGAGTGACATTATCTTGTTTTCCCCAAATTAAACAAACCGGTGTTTGAATTTCCTTCAAATCATTTTTCATGTTATGTTTAATTGCGCTTCGGGCAATGTAAAGCGTTTTGATAGCTTTTTTACGATCATTTACTGTTTCAAAAACATCATCCACAATTTCTTTGGTTGCCACTGCAGGATCATAGAATACTTCCTGCGTCTTTTTTAAGACATAATCGTAACTGCCTCTTTTTGGAAAAGTTTCGCCAAAAGATTTTTCATACAGCCCTGAACTGCCCGTCAGAACCAAAGCTTTTACAAGTTCCGGATGCTTATGTGTTGCTACAAGCCCCAAATGTCCGCCAAGGGAATTTCCAACTAAAATGGCTGGTTCTTGAACGATGTCTTTCAGAAAACGCGCAACAAATTTTGCAATACTAGAAACGTTTGTATTGAGCAAAGGATAACTATAAATTGGTAATTCCGGCGCATAAACCTTGTACCCTTTTCCTGAAAAATGTTGCATCAGCGAGCCAAAATTACTTAGCTCACCCATCAACCCATGAAGCAGTACGATCGGTATTCCGTCGCCTTCTTCTATGTAGGAAAATTTTTTAGACTTTTTAAGTTTTAAAAGCATTCCACTTTTGTGTTTGAAACAAAAATAGGGAATTCTGTATAATTTTCTTAAAAAATAATTAAAACCGAATTTAAATCAATTCCTTTTCAGTACTAATCCTTTGAGTTTCTTCTGAATAAAGATTTTCAGAAATATAAAAGATTTTTAAAGGGAGGAAGTGGTAAAAGTTTTCAACAAAGTGGTATTTTGTGGTAAAAAATGGCAAAAAGTTTTATACTTTTGATGAAAATTTCCATTTGAAACCATTAATAGGGACACATGAGTGCAAAGTTGACGCAAAAGGGCGTCTTCCATTGCCCGCCGCTTTGAAGAAGCAACTGGCTGGGGTGATGGAGGATGGTTTTGTGTTGAAGCGTTCTGTGTTTCAGAAATGTCTGGAGCTACATCCCATGAGTGAATGGAACAAAGTCATGGATGATGTGAATAAGCTCAATCGTTTTGTGAAAAAGAACAATGATTTCATCAGACTTTTTACAGCCGGACTTAAAGTGGTGGAAGTGGATGGTAACGGTCGTATTCAGATTGCGAGAGATCTGATTGCATATGCCGGAATCGATAAAGAAGTGGTTTTGTCACCCAATTCCATGATTCTGGAAATTTGGGATAAGGACTCTTATGAGAGTGTGGTGGATATTGCAGAGCTTGATTTTGCTGCTTTAGCCGAAGATGTAATGGGGAATGTAAAGAGTGATGAAGAAGATGGAATATCATAATCCGGTTTTGCTGAAAGAGAGTGTTGACGCCTTGGTGACAAATCCTGACGGAATCTATGTGGATTGTACGTTCGGTGGTGGAGGTCATTCCCGCGAAATCCTCAGTCGGTTGAGTGAAAAGGGAAGGCTGATTTCATTTGATCAGGATGAAGATGCGAAAAATAATATCATTCATGATGATCGTTTTCAGTTGGTTATGCAGAATTTCCGTTTCCTGAAAAATAATTTGCGTTACCTCGGGATTAAAAATGTTTCGGGTGTTTTGGCAGATTTAGGCGTTTCTTCTCATCAGTTTGACACTCCTGAGCGCGGATTTTCCATTCGCTTTGACGGCGAATTGGATATGCGTATGAACCAAAATCAGAAAGTAACTGCAGCCAAAATCCTTAATGAATATGAAGAATCTGCTCTTGCAGACGTGTTTTATAATTATGGGGAACTGAGAACTTCGAGAAGGATGGCACGTGAAGTAGTTTCGGAGCGAAATAGAGAGCCTTTTAAAACCATCGAACAGCTAAAGCAATTATTCAGTTACATTCCAAAAAATAAAGAAAACAAATTTTTAGCGCAATTGTTTCAGTCACTTCGGATCGAAGTAAATGATGAAATGGCCGCGCTTCGCGAATTGTTGATGCAGTGCGGGGAAATAATTGAGCCGGACGGGAAAATGGTAATGATTGCTTACCATTCGCTGGAAGACCGATTGGTAAAACGATATATGAAAACCGGAATGTTTGAGGGTGAACCGGAAAGAGATGTATTCGGAAATTGGGAAGCTCCTTTTTCGCCGGTTCAGTCCAAAGTAATTGTTCCAAGTGAAGAGGAAATAGAAAGAAATCCAAGAGCCAGAAGCGCCAAAATGCGTGTGGCAATAAAGAATTAAATAAAATGGCAAAAAACAGGAAAAGTAACATCAATATCAAGGATATCCTGAAGGGGAAATTCCTTGTGGATGACGGTTCTATGCAGAACTGGCGTTTTGTGATGTACTTGGTTTTTTTGGCTTTTGTCAGCATTTCAAGTTCGCACTGGATTGATAAAAAAGTAGTAAAAATCAATAAACTGGACGAAGAAGTTTCCAATCTCAAGGCGCAATACACAGATGCTCATCGCTTGCTGATGAAGATGCAGCTTGAGCCGGAAATCATTAAACAGTCCGAACTGATAGGAATAAAATTAACAGATGAACAACCCTTTGTATTAATTCAAAAAGTCTATGATCAGGAACCGTAAACACTTATTGGTTAGGGGATATGCAGTAGGTTTTGGGCTGCTTCTGATTGCGGTGGGAGTTCTGTATTCCATGGTGAAAATTCAGGTGGCCGAAGGTCAGCAACTTGATGATTTCGCTCAACGGAACTTCAATCTGGTGGAAGAGCCGGCCGAACGGGGAAATTTATATGCTTCCGAAGGTGATTTGCTGGCTACAACCGTGACCGTTCATGATATTTTTCTGGACTTAGTCGTAATCAAAGACGATTTGTTTAACGCAGAAGTCGGCGCCTTGTCTGATTCTTTATCCAAAATGTTTGAAAAACCTGCTTCTTATTTCGAAACAAAATTAAGAACTGAAAAAAACAAAAAAAACCGATACATGACCCTGATCAAAGGATTGGATTATCAGGATTATATGCGCATTAAATCTTTCCCGATTTTCCGCGAAGGCCAGAACAAAGGTGGATTTATCCACGATACACGCCCGAAACGCGAACTTGTTTTGTCAGATGTTGGGGCAAGAACCATCGGATATGATGACCATCGTGGTAAAGTAGGACTGGAAGGTGCTTATTCCAATTATCTTTCCGGAACTATGGGCAAGCGCTGGGTTCAGTTTATGGGGCGCGGTCAATGGAAACCTTTTAAATCTTGGGAACAAGAGCCGGTAAACGGTTCAAATGTTTATACGACAATCGATGCCGGAATGCAGATTGCTGCATACAGCGCTTTGCAGGATCAGTTGATAAAATACAATGCTCAACACGGATGTGTAGCGGTAATGGAAGTTGAAACAGGGAAAATCCGTGCGATTGTCAATCTTAAAAAAATTACTGATAGCGTTTATTCAGATGTGTTGAATTATGTGGTAGGCGAAGGCGCCGAACCGGGCTCCACCTTTAAAACCGTATCCATTCTTGCCGGTCTTGAAAATGAAAAATTCACACCCGAAACCACAGTTCAAACCGGCGGAGGCTCATACAGACTTTACAACCGGACGATTCGTGATTCCCGCGGATATGGAACGATTGATGTCGGAACGGTTTTGATCAAATCTTCCAACATCGGAACCGCCAAATTGATCAATGCCGGATACGGAAGCGATCCGCAGGAATATTTTGACCAACTCGATAAATGGCATCTGACAAAACCACTTGGAATTGACATTCAAGGTGAAGCAGCGCCGCAGTTCCATCGACCGAGCGATTCCAATTGGAGCAATGTTACTTTGCCCGTGATGTCTTACGGATACGGATTCAAAATGACGCCTTTGCAGATGCTGACTTTTTACAATGGAATTGCAAACGGAGGAAAATTACTAAAGCCTTTGTTCATCGATAAAATTGAAGAAAACAACGGAAAAGTAGTCGAATACAAACCACAGGTTTTGGTGGAACAAATGTCTTCTGCCGAAAATATAAAAGCAGTAACCGAAATGCTGAAACTCGCGGTTTCAGACGGAACGGCCAGAAATATTTTTACGGAACATTATGAAATTGCCGGAAAAACCGGAACGGCTCGTGTGGAATATTGGCTAAAAGATCAACCCATGCAGTACCGTGCTTCTTTCGCCGGATTTTTCCCGGCCGATGATCCGAAATATACTTGCGTTGTGATTATTCACAAACCCGACAGAAGTAAAGGATATTACGGTGGAGGTGTGACAGCGCCGGTTTTCAAAAAAATTGCCGACTGGGTTTATTCGCGTACACCGCGTCAAACACCGGAATTACCCAAACTTGTCAACGTGAACAAAGCTTTTTCAACTCCCGAATTTAAAGTGGATTATGAAAATCCAAAAATCCCGAATGTTATCGGAAAAAGCGGTGTGAGTGTGATTCCTGTATTGGAAAATATGGGGCTTGATGTGCGCTATACTGGAATTGGGAAAGTGGTAAATCAGTCGATTCCTGCGGGAACGGCAATCAGAAGAGGAGAAACAATTTATTTGGTTTTGGAAGGATGATTTTAAAAGAATTGCTACATAACGTCAAAATATTGGAAACCATCGGTTCAATCGATCGGGAGATTTCTTCTGTGGAATTTGATTCACGAAAAATTGGTTCGAATTCATTGTTTGTGGCACAAAGCGGAACCCAAGTGGACGGTCACGATTTTATTGAAAAATCGGTTCAGATGGGTGTTGTGGCAGTTGTTTGTGAAAGAAAACCTGAAAATTTAGATTCAAATACAACTTATATCATTGTTGAAAATTCTTCTGTTGCTTTAGGATTTATTGCTTCGAATTTATACGGAAATCCAACCGAAAAATTAAAATTAATCGGAATTACAGGTACCAACGGGAAAACCACAACGGCTACCTTGACTTATAATTTGTTGGAATCTTTGGGTTATGCAACGATTTTGGTTTCCACAATTCGCATTTTGGTTCACGGGAAAGAATACGAATCTTCCCATACCACACCAGACATTCTCACGCTGAATAAAATTTTCAGTGAAGCTGTGGAAGCGGGTTGTGAATATGCGGTGATGGAAGTGAGTTCGCATGGAATTCATCAAGACCGCATCGCGGGATTAAAATTTGAAATCGGTGTGTTCAGCAATATTTCGCATGATCATTTGGATTACCACAAAACTTTTGCGGAATACATCAAAGCGAAAAAGAAGTTTTTTGACGAACTTCCCAAAACCGCCAAAGCGCTGACAAATATTGATAATAAAAACGGAATCGTCATGTTGCAGAATTCTCCTGCCAAAAGATATTCCTACGCACTGAAAACCGATGCGGATTTTAAAGCCAAAATTCTGGAAAATCAATTCAGTGGAATGCTTTTGATGCTGGATGGAAAAGAATTCTGGACGCCTTTGATCGGATTGTTCAATGCTTATAATTTACTCGCTGTTTATTCGGTTGCAAAATTATTGGGATTTGAACAAGAAGAAATCATGAGGCATTTGAGCAGTCTGAAAAATGTGGACGGACGCTTTCAATCTTTTATTTCAAAAGGAGGAATTATCACGATCATCGATTATGCTCACACACCCGATGCGCTGGAAAATGTTTTGAATACGATTCAGAATATCAGAACCCGAAATGAAAAACTCATTACAGTAGTGGGTTGCGGAGGTGATCGCGACAGAACCAAACGACCCGAAATGGCCCGAATTGCTTCTCAACAATCAGAGCTTGCCATTTTTACTTCGGATAATCCGCGAAGCGAAGATCCTGAGTTGATTCTGGAAGAAATGGAAGCTGGAGTGGAGCCACAGAATTATAAAAAAACACTGAAAATAACCGATCGCAAGGAAGCGATCAAAACTGCCCTGAAAATGGCAGAAAAAAACGACATCATCTTGATTGCCGGAAAGGGTCACGAAACCTATCAGGAAATCAAAGGAGTGAAACATCATTTTGATGATTTGGAAATTACGATTGAATTAAGCAATCAACTCAATAAATAATTTATGTTGTACTATTTATTTGAATTTTTGGACAAACAATTTAGCATTCCGGGACTTGGGATGTTCCAATACACCTCATTTCGCGCCGGGATGGCCGTTCTGACAGCTTTGTTGATTGCCTTGTTTTTCGGAAAAAAAATTATCAATTATCTGCGTCGTGAACAATTGGGCGAAACCGTTCGGGATCTCGGATTGGATGGTCAGAAAGAAAAAACCGGAACGCCTACGATGGGTGGAATTATCATCATTCTGGCTACCGTAATCCCGACTTTGTTGTTTGCCAGACTGGAAAATATTTACATCATCATTCTCTTGGTTTCGACTTTGTGGCTGGGTGTAATCGGGTTTTTGGATGATTATATAAAAGTATTCAGAAAAAATAAAAAAGGTCTTGCCGGGAAATTCAAAGTTCTAGGACAAGTTGGATTGGGATTATTCGTTGGAACGATGATTTATTTCAGTCCCGATGTCACGGTTAAACATCAGGTTCCGAACGAGCAAGGACAAGTAGTGGGCGCATCTGTAGTGAAATTCGCAGACGAGGAAAAAAGTCTGGACACGACCGTTCCTTTCTTCAAAAACAATGAATTTAATTATGGCGAATTACTTTTCTGGATGGATAATTCCGGGAAAATCAAATATGAATGGATCGTTTTCCTGATTGCGGTAATTTTTATCATTACCGCGGTTTCAAACGGAGCCAATTTAACGGATGGAATCGACGGACTTGCCGCAGGTTCTTCGGTCATAATTGTCGCTGCGCTGGCACTTTTTGCTTTCGTTTCGGGTAACATCATTTTTGCCGATTATTTGAACATCGTATTTATTCCGAGAACCGAAGAAGTGGTGATTTTCTGTACGGCTTTCATCGGTGGATTGATTGGTTTCCTTTGGTACAATACCTATCCGGCACAGGTTTTTATGGGTGATACAGGAAGTTTGACCATCGGTGGGTTGATTGCCGTAATCGCCATTATCGTAAGAAAAGAATTGATGCTTCCGGTTTTATGCGGAATCTTTTTCGCGGAAAGCCTTTCGGTAATGTTGCAGGTTACTTATTTCAAATACACCAAACGAAAGTTTGGCGAAGGACGCAGAATTTTCCTGATGTCGCCTTTGCACCATCATTACCAAAAAGAGGGATACCACGAAAGTAAAATCGTGAACCGTATGCTGATCGTTGGATTTATTCTCGCCGTTGTAACCATCATAACCCTTAAAATGAGATAATATGCAGGAAAATCTGGTCATATTGGGTGGTGGCGAAAGCGGTGTAGGAGCAGCATTGCTTGGAAAAAAACAAGGTTTCCGCGTATTTCTTTCAGATAAAGG
The DNA here is from genome assembly GCA_023388015.1 of Bacteroidota bacterium. GTDB lineage: Bacteria > Bacteroidota > Bacteroidia > Flavobacteriales > Weeksellaceae > Moheibacter. The sequence continues at coordinate 5,446 of JAEWHB010000068.1, read as the reverse complement.
AAAGCTGAAGAGTGAATACCGCACGAAATTATCAGACAACGGAATTGAATTCGAAGAAGAAAAACACTCCGAATCCAAAATCCTGAATGCTGATATTGTCGTGAAAAGTCCGGGAATTCCGGCCAAAGCCGAAATGATTCTGAAACTGAAAGAAAAACACATTCCGATTGTGTCCGAAATCGAATTCGCTTCGCGCTATACAAACGCAAAAATCATTGCGATCACGGGAAGTAACGGAAAGACTACTACAACTTCACTGATTCATCATATTCTGACCCAAGCCGGACTGAATGTTGGATTGGGCGGAAACATCGGAAAGAGTTTTGCCGAATTGGTGGTAAATGACACTTATGATTATTACGTATTGGAAATCAGTAGTTTTCAGTTGGACGATGTGGTTTCTTTCAAACCTTACATCGCAATTTTGTTGAATATCACGCCCGATCATTTGGATCAGTACGATTATAAACTGGAACTATATGCTCGATCAAAATTTAAAATCACTGAAAATCAGTCCCACGAAGATTATTTCGTGTACAATTTTGACGACGACAACATACTTGAATTAATTAAAAATATAAATACAAAAGCACAAAAAGTACCTTATTCTATGAGCACAAAATTAAATGACGGAACCTATGAAGAAGATGAAAATGTAATCCTGAATTTTCCCGATCGTTTTGAATTACCCGTTTCTCAGTTTGCGCTGAGAGGAAAACACAATGTTTCCAATACAATGGCGGCTGCAACTGCGGCCAATATTCTGAAAATCAGAAAGGAAACGATTAAAAGAAGTTTGTATGATTTCAAAGCGGTTGAACACCGACTGGAATCAATTCTGAAAATTGGTGGGATTGAATTCATCAATGATTCCAAAGCCACCAATGTAAATGCGACTTATTATGCATTGGAAAGTATGAATACGCCGACAGTTTGGATCGTGGGCGGAACCGACAAAGGAAATGATTATTCCGAATTAATTCCTTTGGTTAAAAAGAAAGTAAAAGCCATCGTTTGTCTGGGATTGGACAATTCAAAAATTTTAGCAGCTTTTGATGGTTTGGTGGATAATATTGTGGAAACGAATTCCATGCAGGATGCAGTTCGCACGGCTTATATGTTCGGAAGAAAAGGTGATACTGTTTTGCTTTCTCCGGCTTGTGCAAGTTTTGATTTGTTCAAAAATTATGAAGACCGTGGTAATCAATTTAAACAGGAAGTAAAAAGTCTTTGAGATGAAAGGTTTGGGATTTTTGAAGAATTACATAAAGGGAGATAAATACCTGTGGGCATTTATTGTCATACTGGCTATTTTTTCCTTTCTTCCGGTATATTCGGCAAGTTCCAACCTGGTTTATACAGTAGGTTCAGGATCGGTTTTTTCGCACATGGGAAAACATGCAGCCTTTTTGGTTATCGGTCTCATTATCATCGTAACGCTTCAACGGGTTGATTATAAGTATTTCGGAGGACTTGCCTTGTTGGGCCTCCCGATTATATTCATTTTGCTCGTTGTGACGCTTGTTCAGGGCACAACCATTGAGGGTGCCAATGCAGCACGATGGCTGAAACTTCCGGGAACTTCGATCACCATTCAAACTTCGACCTTTGCGTCCATGGTTTTATTGGTTTATATCGCACGTTACCTGACCAAAATTCGTGACAAACAAGTGACTTTTGCACAATCCTTTTTTCCGTTGTTTTTCCCGATGTTTGTCGTAATCGGTTTAATTTTTCCTGCGAATGGTTCCACTGCTGTTATCCTTTTTGCGATGTGCATGATGTTATTGTTTATCGGAGGTTTTCCATGGAAAATTCTAGCGGGAATCTTCGGGTTTGGTATTGTCGCCGGTGGACTTTTCATTTTTCTCGCACTGAATTATGGTGATTTAATTCCGAATTCGCGTGTGCATACCTGGAAATCCAGAATTGAAAACTTTTCAAAAGACGACGGCATAGAATCTTATCAGGTTCATCACGCAAAAGCAGCAATCAACAGAGGAGGTGTTAGCGGTGTAGGGCCGGGGAAAAGCGTTTTCAAGCAGACGCTCCCACAATCATCTTCGGATTTTATTTTTGCCATTATTGTGGAAGAATACGGAATCGTTGGTTCGGCCGGATTGATTTTTATTTTCCTGCTCATATTATTCAGGATTATGATTGTGGCAACCAAAATTCATACATTTTTCGGAACTTTATTGGTCTTTGCCGTTGGTGTGCCGGTCATTTTTCAAGCTATGGTCAATATGGGCGTGGCCGTAAATCTTTTTCCCGTTACAGGTCAACCTTTGCCTATGATCAGTTACGGTGGAACTTCCCTTTGGGTAACTTGTATTGCCTTTGGAATAATTTTGAGTGTGAGCAGGGCTATTAAAACGCCTGAAGAAATACAATTAGAAGAAAAAAGAAACACAGATGCAGTCATCCAAGACATCGCCTAAAATCATCATCAGCGGCGGAGGCACAGGTGGTCACATTTATCCGGCAATAGCCATTGCGGATGAAATCAAAAACCGCTTGCCCGAAGCTCAGATTTTATTTGTAGGCGCATTGGGTAAAATGGAAATGGAAAAAGTTCCCAAAGCGGGCTATCAAATTAAGGGTCTTCCCATTGCCGGAATTAACCGTGGGAATTTATTGTCCAATTTGTCCTTTCCCCTGAAACTGCAAAAAAGTTTAAAACTGGCAAAGAAAATTTTAAAAGAATTCAAACCCGATATCGCCATCGGTACGGGTGGATACGCCAGCGGGCCGCTGTTGTGGCAGGCTTCGCGTCAGGGAATTCCGGTCGTGATTCAGGAACAGAATTCATTTCCCGGAATTACCAATAAATTACTGAAAAACCGTGCAGCAGCCATTTGTGTGGCATACGAAGGGATTTCACAGTTTCCGGCTGCCAAAACCCATCATACCGGAAATCCTATCCGGTCAGAAATATTTGAGAATTTAACAAACCCTGAAGTGGCATTGAATTCCTACGGACTTGATCCGGCTAAAAAAACAATTCTTTCCATCGGTGGGAGTCAGGGTTCCAGAACTCTGAACAATGCCTGGAAAGCGGATTTGGAAAAAATTCAGCAAGCAGATGTTCAGCTTATCTGGCAAACGGGTAAACTGGAATTTGAGAAAATAAAGTCCGAAGTGGCAACAGATTTGAGGGGAATTTACATCACGGAATTTATCTACGACATGAAAACGGCTTTTTCTGCCGCCGACCTGATTGTTTCCCGTGCCGGAGCCATGGCTATTTCAGAACTTTCTTTGGTGGGAAAACCTCTGGTTCTGGTACCTTTTCCTTTTGCGGCAGAAGACCATCAGACCAAAAACGCGCAAGCGTTGGTTGATAATAATGCTGCACTTATGCTGACCGATTCGCAGGCAGCTACGGCACTTGTAGACACAGCACTTGGATTGATTCGGGATGAAGAAAGGCGAAATAAACTTTCTGAAAACCTGAAAAGAATGGGGAAACCCAATGCTACAAAGGAGATTGTTGATATTTTATTAAGCAAAATCAAATGAACATTTTAGGCAGAAAATATTATTATTTCATCGGTGCCGGAGGAATCGGGATGAGCGCACTCGCCCGTTATTTCAAATCTTTGGAGAAAATTGTAATCGGATATGACAAAACCCCTACCGATCTTACCAGAGAATTGGAAAAGGAAGGAATTGATCTTCATTTTGAAGATCATCTTGATAAAATTGCGCCTTATCTGACTCCGGAAAATACGCTGGTAATTTATACACCGGCAGTTCCGAAAGAACTAAGAGAATACCAATATTTTCTTCAGAACGGTTTTGATATCCTCAAACGTTCCGAAGTGTTGGGCGAAATTACCGATGCAACCTATGGAATTGCTGTAGCCGGAACCCATGGGAAAACAACTACTTCTTCCATTTTGGGCCATATCTTACATCAGTCCGGTTTGGAGAGTTCGGCTTTTTTAGGCGGAGTTTTGGAAGATTATGATTCGAATTTTTTAAACAAAGGATATAAAATTACGGTTTCAGAAGCCGACGAATTTGACCGTTCATTTCTACGTCTTTCTCCGAAAGTCGGAATTATAACTTCCATGGATGCCGATCATTTGGATATTTACGGAAACAAAGAAGAATTTGAAGAAGCCTTTATTGCGTTCAGCAGAAAGATTTCGGAGAAAACTTTTGTGAGAAAAGGTTTACCGATTCCGGATGCAACAACGTACGGAGTGGAATCAGGAGCGGATTTTGATGCGGTAAACATCAGAATTGAAGAGGGTATTTATCATTTCGATCTTCAAACACCCGATGATCTGCTGGAGAACTTTACTCTGAAATTGCCAGGAAAACACAATGTGGAAAATGCGGTAGCAGCCATTTCAGTCGCATTGTATTTGGAAATTCCGGCTCATAAAATCAAACATGCACTGGAGAATTTCAAAGGAATTAAAAGAAGATTTAACCGTTGGGATTTTGACGGAAAAGTTTACATAGATGATTACGCTCATCACCCGACCGAACTGAATGCGGTAATGGGAGCAGTACGAGAAATGTTTCCCGATAAAAAGATTTTGGGTGTTTTTCAGCCTCATCTTTTTTCAAGAACGCGGGATTTTATGGATGGATTCGCGGAAAGCTTATCCGGTTTTGATGAACTGATTTTGTTGGATATTTATCCGGCTCGCGAAATTCCTATTGACGGTATTACTTCAGATGCTTTGTTGGAAAAAATCAAACTAGACAAAAAAGAAGTCAGTTCACTTCAAAATGCGCTGAATCGTATTCAGTCAAAGGATTTTGATGTGCTGGTAACCGTTGGTGCCGGGAATATTGATACATTGGTTAAACCTATAAAATCCTGGTTAGATGAAGATTAAATGGAGATTGCTGAAAACCGCAATTGGAATTTTAGTGCTTGCTTTTCTGGTCAGTTTTTCGGCCAAAAGACATGCATGTAAACCCGTTTCGGAAATCAAAATTAAAGTCGATCATGAGTCGGGAAAATATTTTGTAAATGACAGTTTGGTAAGAAAAGTCGTGGAGGGAAAACAAATTCGCATCAGTTCTCAAGCATTGGGGAATATTGACGTTGCCAAAGTAGAAGAAGTTCTGGACAGAAATTCCTTTGTGAACAAGTCTCAGGTTTTTCGTGATGTGGATGGAGTAATGAAAATTCAGATCAATCAAGAAACGCCTGTAGCCCGTGTCAATACTGGGGTTGACGAGTTCTATCTGTCAGAACAACTAACTGAAATACCATTGTCAAATTTATATGCTGCCGAAGTTTTATTGGTGGGAGGGAACATTGAAGAATCCGATTATGCAGGATTGAAGGAACTTTCATCGTTTATATCGGCTGATAAGTTGTTGAAAAAACACATTATTGCTGTTAAAAAAGAAGAGCCAAATTCGTTTATTTTGTTGGTTAACAAAGGAGATTACGTCATTGAGTTTGGTGAATTAA
>JAEWHB010000247.1 GCA_023388015.1 Bacteroidota bacterium | reverse complement strand
AAAGTGATGATTCGTGTTGCTAAAGCCGATTTGCGAAACAAACAGTTGGATTTTGAGTTGTTAGGATAATTAATCGGTTTCCCAAATCAGTGAAACTTCGTATTTTTTGAAAAGATTGTCTTTGCTGATAATTGTTAAATCTTCCGCAAGAGCCTGAGCGATTAAAATCCTGTCGAAAGGATCTTGATGATGGAAATTTAAAGTGGAATTTTTTAAGATATGTTGTTGTGTAATGGGCAGCGCATCAAAACCGGAATTTTCAATGATTTTGAAAATACTTTCTAAATCAGCATTTAATTCCAATCGACCTATTGAGGTTTTTATCCCGATTTCCCAATAACTCGCAATACTGATAAAGCATTGATTTTTTTTATTTCCAATAATTTCTTTGATTGAACCCGGTAATTTTTCATCATTGGTTATGAACCATAAAACTACGTGTGTATCAATTAGATAATTCATTTTAAATAATCATTGAAACCGTCAATTGGATCATCAAAGTTTTCTTTCATTTTGATGAGTCCTTTTGCTTTACCTGCAACTCGTTTTTCAGAAATTGATTTTTTTTTCCGAGACTTAAAATTCAGATAATCGATAAATTCTGACACTTCCTGTTTCATCGCCGAAGATAAGTTTGATAATTTTGTATAGATTTGAATATCAGTCACAACTAATTATAGTTAGAATACAAATTTATTAAATAAAGTAGGAATTTATATCAATATCTAACTAAAAATTGAATGAGTAAGCCCGAAACAAACAACTGGATTTTGAGTTGTTGGGATAATTCTTATTAACTTGCAAGCTCTATGGAATTGGTCACTTCTGCCATACTGATAGGGATTCTCCTGAGCTTGATTTTAATTGGGCCCGTTTTTTTTATGTTGCTAGAAACCAGTGTTTCACGAGGTTGGAAAGCAGCAATTACTTTGAATTTAGGCGTGATAACAGCCGATATTTTATGTATTTTGGTCGCTTATTACGGCAGTAAAGATTTGGCGATTGCCATTCAAAATAATCCTTCCATCTATATTTTTGGCGGATTTTTCATTCTGATTTATGGCTTGATTATGTTCATTTCCAAACCCAATTTTAAAATGCGCAACCTGAATCTGGTCAATCAAAATTACCTGAAAACCTTTATGAACGGCTTTTTACTCAATATTCTGAATATTGGTGTGATTGTTTTCTGGTTTTTCATCGTCAGCACCATCGTGATTCAATATCCCCGACAGGAAGACACTTTCCTCTATATGGGCATTGTGCTTGCAACCTTTTTCTGCATTGATTTGGGCAAAATTTTTCTGGCTCAAAAAGTCAAAGACAGTTTTACGGTTCGGCGTATTTTCTGGTTCAAAAAAACCATCGGATTTATTCTGATGATTTTCGGAATTATAGTAGTGATGAAAGGATTCGGAGCTTTTGAAAAAATTGACCAAAGAATAGAAAACAGTATTCAGAAAGGCGTTTCACACGAATAATCATTCCTTCATTGCCGACTCAATTTTCTCCAAAACAGTTTCAACAGAAATCGTTTTAAAATAATCTCTTTTTTCTGTCTTTTTGGATTCTTTCCCGAAAACAGAAGTCGGTCTTTCTTTCAAATTTTCATCCTGAATGACGTCATCCATCGATTGTCCATAACCCAAAAACCCCATAAAAGGATGCGTATTTCCCCAAATTGAAATCACGCGTGTGCCCACAAGCGAAGCCAGATGCATATTGGCCGAATCCATTGAAACCATTAGTTTTAAGTTTTGAATTAATTCCAATTCTTCTTGCAAATTAAATTTTCCGGCAACTGATTTTATATTCGGATTTAATTTTTCCCAGTTTTCAAGTTCGGCGGATTCGTTTTTCCCACCGAACAAATAAACTTTTGTGCCGTTTTCAGCGAGTTTCAGCGCAACGGAGCGCATTTTATCGAGCGGATACATTTTGCCTTCATACATCGCAAAAGGCGCAATTCCGACTGCGTTTTCTTTTTCTGCCGGATTTTCAGTTAATCGATTTGATAATTTTAACACAAACCCCAAATTCCGGAATACATCGGCATATCGTTCTGGCATTGGTTTGATCGGCTTTCTGATTTTATTTTCTGTTCGGATCAACGCTTTTCTTTCTTTTCGTCCTTTGTGGAGCGAAGCCTTTTTTTTGGAAGAAATAATTTGTCTTAAAATTTTGGTTCTCAATACATTGTGTAAATCTGCAATCGCTTCGAAATCATAAGATTTTAATTCTTTTGCAAGTTTAAACAATCCGCCCAAACCTTTGTGTTCATTGTCGAAATCAGCGGTATAAAAACTTAAATTCGGAATATTTTCAAACAATGGTTTAAACTTTCTTCTCGATAAATAAAGAATTTCAACATCGGGATTTTGTTGCAGAAATTCCCGAACTACCGGAATTGTCATTGCAACATCGCCCAATGAACTGAATCTCATAACCAAAATTGTTTTTTTAGTGCTCATCCGAATTTTTATCTTCTTTATTTACAATCATTTGCAAGTTCATTCCTTCTTTCAGTTTCAGTCGTATTTTTTCAATTTCCTCACGCGAAACCGAAATATATTCTTCCATATTATGGGTATGTTTGGAAAGTTTTTTAAGCGAAGCACGGTCTGCGAGTTTAAAAATTTCGCCTTGTCGGATTGCTTCTTCGTGATCCCAGCCCAACTCTTCCAACGCGTCCACACCAACTTCTATAGCTGTATAAAAGGTTTCCCGATACACATTGTCATAGCCTGCGTTGAGGTAATCATAAGCATCAAAACGATTTCGGGAACGAATCAGCATCTTTAAATTAGGAAAATTTTGTCGGACTAATTCCACTAATTTTTTATTCACTTCAGTCGGATCGATTGCCGCAATTAGTAAATCCGCTTCGTCTGCTTTCACCGCTTTGAGCGTATTCAGATTGGTAGCATCCCCGAAATGTACATTATAACCCAGTTTTCGCAATAACTCCACCCGTTCACTGTCATTGTCCAAAACGGTTGCATTAAAACCGCTGTATTTGATGATTCTGCCCACCGTATTCCCGAAATTCCCATATCCGGCAATGATGACTTTTTTATCGGTCAGATCCCCGAAATCATATTCCAAATCGTCTTCAAAACCGCCGGCTTTTATTCGTTTCATTCCCATCAGCGGAACGATCCATTTTTCGTTTACAATTAGTAAAATCGGTGTCACCGCCATTGTAATTGCAGTTGTGGCAAGCAATAGATCTACCCACTGTTTGGGAATTAATTGCAATTGGTTGCTGATGTTCAAGATCACAAAGGCAAATTCCCCGACTTGAGACAATAATAGCGCAAATAAAAGATTTTGATTCAAATTTAATTTGAAAACCCATCCGGCCATCATCAGCACAAATCCTTTGATGAGCATAATTCCGATCACAAGCGCCACAATAGTCAAAGGCTCGTTGGCAATCAAACGAAAGTTAATCGTAGAACCAACTGCAATGAAAAACAAACCCAAAAGCAAAGCTTTGAAAGGTTCAATATCGCTTTCCAGCTGGTGTTTAAATTCACTGTTGGCCAAAGTCATTCCGGCCATAAAGGCACCAAGCGCCGGACTTAATCCGACATAATTCATCAGAACCGAAACGCCTATAACCAGCATCAGTGCAAAAGAAGTAAATAATTCCCGAACCTGCAGACGCGCAATGTATTTGAAAAATGGATTTACGATATAATTTCCTACAAAAAACACCAGTCCGATGGCCGAAATAATCGCCAGGGTTTTCATCCATCCGGGCGCGCCGTCTAGCAAAGTCTGATGATCACCATAGGTTACAATGGTGGATTTTACAGCCAATAAAGGTAAAAGTGCAAGAATCGGGATGACCATAATATCTTGAAAAACCAAAACAGAAAAACTCGATTGGCCGCAAGGGGTTTTGGTCAGACCTTTTTCTGAAAGTGTTTGTAAAATAATAGCCGTGGAAGACATCGCAACCGCAACTCCAATGGCTACAGAAGCACCGAAATCCAGACCGATAAAATACAAACAGATAGGCGCGACAATGAGTAGGGTTCCGAAAAGTTGAATGTTTCCGATTCCCACAATTCGCTTTCGCATTTTCCAGAATTCTTTTGGATTTAATTCCAGTCCGACGAGAAAAAGCATCATTACTACTCCAAATTCCGCGGCGTGCATAATATCTTCCACTTCATCGCCGGACGAAGTTCCCAAAACAGGCCCTAAAACAAAAGGGCCAATCAGAACACCGGCAATCAGATAACCCAGCACAGATCCCAATCCCAGACGTTTGGCAATCGGAACACAGAGCACAGCCGCGAGCAGATAGATAAATACCTGAAAGAGAGAAATTTCGCTCATCTTTTAGTTTTTGTTTTTAGCCTGAAAAGCGATGGCGTAAAATTTAAACTGTTTGATCATAGCCAGCAAACCATTGGCGCGCGTGGGCGATAAAAATTCCTGTAAACCTATTTTTTCAATGAAATTCGTTTCGGAATTCAAAATATCCACCGGCTTTTGATGATTGTACATACGCACCAACAGTGCGGCAAGCCCTTTGGGCAAAATGGCATCACTATCTGCTTCGAAAACAATTGTATCGTTCTCCATTTTAGCATCGAGCCAAACAGTTGACTGACAGCCTTTTATTATTTTGTCGTCCGATTTTTTTTCTTCGGGTAAAGCTTTCAGGGATTTTCCCAGTTCAATTAAATATTCGTATCGTTCTTCCCAGTTTTCAAAGAAGGAAAACTCGTCGATAATTTCGTTTTGGATTTCTTCAATCGTCATTTTACAAAGGTAATTAATTTGAAAATTTAAACAGGCTTTAAATAAATTCAAGATTTGAAGATGTAAATTTGTACCGATAAAATAATCTTTCTGAACATTTACTTATAAATGAAAATTTTAGCTGTCGATACCAACCACGAACTTTTGATTTCCGGACTTCGCGATGCAGGATTTCAGGTGGATGAAAATTACCATTCGCCAAAACAAGAGATTGAAAAAATCATTTCGAATTATCAAGGAATGATCATCAGAAGTCGTTTTCCGGTCGATAGAAATTTTCTTTCCAAAGCAAATAATTTAAAGTTCATTGGACGCGTAGGTGCAGGACTCGAAAACATAGATTCAGCTTTTGCTACTCAAAGGAATATCTCAATGTTTAATGCACCCGAAGGAAATCGGGATTCCCTTGCAGAGCATGCTATGGGAATGCTTCTGATGCTTTTACATCGTTTGAAAATTGCCGATAATGAAGTTCGGAAAGGCATTTGGCTTCGGGAAGAAAACCGTGGCGATGAACTGATGGGTAAAACAGTCGGCATTGTCGGATATGGAAATATGGGAAAGGCCTTTGCAAAACGACTACAAGGATTTGGCGTGGAGGTTATTTGTTATGATATTTTGGATAATAAAGGAGATGAATACGCCCGCCAAGTGGATTTAGGAGAATTATTTCAAAAAACAGACGTATTGAGTTTGCACATTCCCGAAAGTCCTGAAACCAATTCGATGGTAAATTCTTCCTATATTCATTCGTTTGCAAAACCGTTTTACTTCCTCAATACAGCGCGTGGAAAAGCTGTGGTAACAAAAGATTTGACAGAAGCCATCAAATCCGGGAAAATAAAAGGCGCTTGTCTGGATGTGCTGGAATATGAAAAATCTTCCTTTGAAAAGCTTGAAATGAACGAATTACCCCAAGATTTCCGATATCTTATAAAGTCGGATAAGGTAATTCTTTCTCCGCATATTGCGGGATGGACTCATCAGAGCAAAGAAAAGCTTGCCCGGTTTATTTTGGATAAAATTTTGGATTGGAAGCGAAAAAATGGTTAAACTTGCAAAATATTACGGGGATGTAGCTCAGTTGGCTAGAGCGTTAGACTGGCAGTCTAAAGGTCGTGGGTTCGAGCCCCATCTTCTCCACCAAAAATGCCGTTTCGGTTCAACTGAGACGGCATTTTTTATTTTAATAATATTTTAATTGATTAATTTCCAGCTTGTTGCTGAGCATCTTCAATCATTTTTTCGTTGGCTGTAATGGCAAACTCTACCCGGCGGTTTTGGGCTCGCCCGGCATCTGTATCATTGCTTGCACGTGGATTGCTTTCTCCTTGTCCGATTGAAGAAAGTCGAGAATTAGAAAGCCCTTTAGTTTTCAAATAATTGACAACTGAAGCAGAACGTCTTTCTGAAAGACCTTGGTTATAGGTGTCAGAACCTTTGCTGTCTGTATATCCAACTACCAAAATATCGGTGTCAGGATATTCCTGGAAAACACCTACTAATTTATCAAGGTTTGATTTTGCCTGAGCTGTAAGGTCTGATTTATCATATTCGAAACGAACATCAGATTGTTCATCCAAAATTACCTGAATACCTTCGGCTGTACGTACAACCTCAGCACCGGGCAAAGTATTTTCAATTTTTTCGGCTTGTTTGTCCATGTTACTACCAATAAGACCACCGGCTACACCACCGATTACTGCACCCGCAATGGCCCCTAACACAGCATTGTCACCGCTTCCTACGTTGTTTCCAAGTACACCACCAATTACGGCTCCGGAAGTTGCTCCAACAGCGGCTCCTCTTTGGGTATGGTTGGTGTTTTTTACAGCCTCACAGCTTGATAAAAAAAGTCCGGCAGAAATAGTAAGAATTGCCAAGTTATTTTTTAAAGATTTCATATTTTTTGTTTTTAGGTTATTAATTTTTGGTAAATGTATAGAAAACGCTCAATGGTTTTCCTTCGAAACTTAATTCTTGTTGAAGCACAATAGAAGAACCGGTGTTGCTGGCTACGCGCATTTTGTAGCCGTCCACAACATTTTTCGGCCTCTCTCCTTCGTATATTTTCTTAAAGTTAAAATAAAACTGACCAT
>JAEWHB010000241.1 GCA_023388015.1 Bacteroidota bacterium | reverse complement strand
CACCGATTATGAATAGGTTTGAAGGAATGGGAAATGCAAAACGCGGCGACCAGATTTTCAAGCATTTTGGCGTTTCCGGACTGAATAATTTCGAAACGATGGTGCCGGGAGAATTTTATTCAGATCGCTATTTTTCATTCAATATTTCCCATAAAATCGCCGGATTCAAATTCCTGAAACAAGAAGTTTTTCCGGAATTTATTTACCGCGGACTGATTGGCGATATGAAAAATCCGGGGGATCATCATAATATTACCTTTCAAACCGCTGAAAAATATTATCAGGAAGCAGGAATTGAGTTCAACCAGTTGATTTATGGTATTTTCGGAATCGGAACTTATTATCGTTTCGGGACTTATGCGCACGAAAGTTTTGACCAGAATTTCTTTTTGAAACTGACGTTGAAGTTTACTTTTTTTTAGACGAAATTTGAGTTTCAAAGTACGAAGCGCATAAAAATGATAACTAATTGATCATCATGACAAATTTCAACCGCAAAAATCACTGGGAAAATATTTATAATACCAAATCTTTGGAAGAAGTAAGCTGGTACCAGCCCACACCCGAAACTTCGATGGAATTCATCCAAAGTTTGAATTTGAAGAAAGATGCAGCGGTTATTGACATTGGCGGTGGCGATAGTTTTCTGGTGGATTATTTACTGGGAGAAGGCTATACAAATATTACGGTTTTGGACATTTCTGAAAAAGCCATTGAACGTGCCAAAAAACGTTTGGGCAAAAATGCTGAAAAAGTAAAATGGATGGTTACTGATGTGACCCAGTTTAATCCGACCAAAAAATACGACATTTGGCACGACCGCGCCGCATTTCATTTCCTGACCGATGATCACGACATTTCGGCTTATCTGGAAATTGCAGGAAAAGCGGTAAAGCAAAACGGCTGTTTGTTCATTGGCACTTTTTCAGAAAACGGTCCGAAAAAATGCAGTGGAATTGAGATCAAACAATATTCGGAAGAATTAATCACCAAAACATTTACGTCTAAATTTCAAAAAATCAATTGCTTTACCGTTGATCACGAAACGCCTTTTGACACCGTTCAGAATTTTGTGTTTTGCAGTTTTCGGAAAATTTAGACACAAAAAAACCTCACAAATTATAAAAATTCATGAGGTTTACACTTATTAAGTTCTCAAAATAAAAATTAACCTTCCAAAACTTTCTGCTGACGTTTTCTGTCTTCTTCTTTCAAATGAATTTTACGCAGACGGATGAAATTAGGCGTCACTTCAATACATTCGTCAGATTGAATGTATTCCATACATTCTTCCAAAGACATATCGATTTTTGGCGCAATAACATTGGAATCATCTTTTCCGGAAGCACGCATATTGTTTAGCTTTTTAGCTTCCACAACGTTTACCACCAAATCATTGTCACGACTGTGTTCCCCGATGATCATTCCTGTGTAAACCTCCTCTCCCGGAGAGATAAAAAACTTACCGCGATCCTGTAATTTATCAATCGAATAAGGCGTTGAAACCCCTTGGTCTTTGCTAATCAAAACTCCTGCAAGACGTCCCGGAATTTTTCCTTTCAAAGGTTTGTATTCTCTGAAACGATGCGCCATAACTGCTTCTCCGGCCGTTGCTGTCAGCATCTGAGAACGCAATCCTATTAAACCTCGTGAAGGAATATCAAATTCCAAATGCTGAGATTCACCTTTGGCTTCCATTATGAGTAAATCACCTTTTCTTTGCGTCACCAAATCAATGGCTTTGCTTGCGAAATCTTGGGGAACGTCGATTACCAAAGTTTCGTAAGGTTCAGATTTTACACCGTCGATTTCTTTGATGATAACCTGCGGCTGACCAACGGTCAACTCATAACCTTCTCTTCTCATTGTTTCAATCAAAACCGACAAGTGCATAATCCCGCGACCGTAAACCAAATAAGTATTGGAATCATCTGTCGGCTCTACACGCAATGCAAGGTTTTTTTCCAATTCAGCTTCCAGACGTTCCACTAAGTGACGGCTGGTAACGAATTTCCCGTCTTTCCCAAAGAAAGGCGAATTATTGATTCCGAACGACATATTCATCGTCGGTTCGTCTATTTTTATATTGGCAAGTGCTTCCGGACTTTCGGCATCGGCAATGGTATCTCCAATCTGGAATTTATCCATTCCCACCACGGCGCAGATATCGCCTGCCAGCACTTCATTTATTTTTTTCTTTCCAAGCCCTTCAAAAACATAAAGTTCTTTTACTTTTTGCTTCGAAATGGTTCCGTCCGGTTTTACGAGACTTACCCACTGCCCTTCTTTGACACTTCCGCGGGCAACTTTTCCTACTGCAATTCGACCTAAAAAGGAAGAATAATCAAGCGAAGTAATCTGCATCTGCAAACTTCCTTCTGAAACCTGTGGCGCCGGAACGTGTTCGATGATTCCGTCCAGCAAAGGTGTGATATCCTGGGCCGGAACGTTTTCTGTATTGAACCAACCTTGTTTGGATGAACCATAAAAAGTTGGGAATTCCAACTGTTCTTCGGTCGCATCTAAATTAAAAAATAGTTCAAAAACGGCGTCATGAACTTCTTCCGGACGACAGT
>JAEWHB010000233.1 GCA_023388015.1 Bacteroidota bacterium | reverse complement strand
CAAAAGATTTAGGCAACAATGAGTACGAAGTTTTGCTACATGCAAAAATTGACAACGGCTGGCACATGTATTCCCAGCAACATCCCGGCGACGGAATTGGTGTTCCGGCAACAATCACATTTGAGGAGAACTCCAATGTTCAACTCATTGGAAAAACACAGGAAATCGGAAAATTACTCGATAAATACAGTGAACTTTTCCAGCAACAAGAAAAATATTACGAGAATAAACTGACTTTCAAACAAAAAGTCAAACTAAAAAACCCAAAAGAAACCACTGTAAAATTCAGTGCGGAAACACAGGTTTGTGATGCGGAAAAATGTCTTCCGCCAGATTGGCTTGATTTCTCGGTGAAATTAACACCTAAAAAACAAGAAGTTGCTCAAGATGATATAAAAGAAGAAGCTACGCAAACGCCTCTTACAACAGCTTTAGTCAATGATTCAGAAACGGATTCAACGGCAATTGTTCAGAATGAGTTATATGAATCAAATGATTCTGCTTCCCTTGCTTCGGCTTCTGTCGAAACAGCTGATAATGAAGACGAACCTATTGAAGAAGAGAAAAAAGGACTTTGGGGGATTTTCTGGCTCGGTGTTTCCGGTGGATTGCTTGCATTGGTTATGCCTTGTATTTTCCCCATGATTCCACTTACAGTTAGCTTATTTACCAAACAAAGTAATTCGCGCAGTCAAGGAATTTTTAAAGCCTTGATTTATGGACTTTCCATTATCATTATTTTTGTGGGGCTGGCTTTTATTGCTTCGAGATTTTTAGGTCAATCAGCACTTAATGAATTCTCTACCAATCCTTGGGTAAATGTTGGATTCTTTGTAATCTTCATTGTTTTTGCGATTTCATTTTTTGGTGCATTTGAAATTACTTTACCCGCAAAATGGGCCAATTATACAGACAAACAAGCCGACAAAGGCGGATACATCGGAATATTTTTCATGGCACTTACCCTGGTTTTGATTTCATTTTCATGTACCGTTCCCATCATCGCGGGACTTATGGGCGAAGCCGTCCGAACCGGCAATTATATGTCATTGACAGTCGGCTCCCTCGGATTTTCACTTGCGCTGGCCATCCCGTTTGTATTGTTTGCGATATTCCCAAGTTGGCTTACTTCCCTTCCCAAATCAGGTGGATGGATGAACGTGGTGAAAGTTTGCATCGGATTTTTGGAATTGGCATTTGCCTTCAAATTCCTTTCAAATGCCGATTTGGTGTGGCAGGCACATTGGCTGGAAAGAGAAGTTTTCCTTGCTATCTGGATTGCGATATTTGGATTAATGGGACTTTATCTTTTAGGAAAATTCCGATTGAAAATGGATGCCCCCGAAGACAGAATCGGTGTTCCGAGATTGTTTTTTGCGATTCTGACTTTTTCGTTTGTGATGTATATGATTCCCGGAATGTGGGGCGCACCGGTTAATTTACTGAGTGGATTGACGCCACCGATTCATTATGCAGAATCGCCAAACGGAGTCGGAAAAGCTTCTGTTGGTGGAGCAGGCGGAGAATCGGCAGGAGAATTATTACCGGGACAAAAATACGGACCGCATCAGATTCCTGCATTTCTGGATATGGCAGACGCAATTGAGCATTCCAAAAAAATTCAAAAGCCGATTATGATTGACTTTACCGGTCATGCCTGTGCCAATTGTCGTAAGGTTGAAGAACGCGTCTGGTCTGATCCAAAAGTAAAAAATCTGCTTTTAAACGATGTGGTTTTGGTTTCTTTGTATGTGGACGAACGCACTGAATTACCCAAAGAAGAACAAGTTTATTCAGAAGCTTTGGGAAGAAACCTGAAAACAATCGGAAATAAATGGACAGCTTTTGAAATTGAAAAATACCATAACAATGCCCAACCTTATTACATCATTGTAGATGAACATTTGAATAATTACAATGAGCCATTAGGCGCAATTTATGATGTGGACGAATACCTGAAATGGATGAAGAAAGGCATCGACGCTTATAATTCGAAAAATAATTAATTAATGCTGGTGACCTAAAATAGTCAAATAAGCAATCACAAAGCCCAAAAGGACCGTCAAAACCTTTTGGGCTTTGAATTTATGGCTGTCGGTACTTTCAAATAAAATTACAGTCGCAATGTGAATGAAAATTCCGGCTACAAATGCTGATGCATAATGATGATAATCCGCCAGAATCGTTTTGCCAAAAAGAGCTCCCAATGGGCCTGCTAATGCAAAAGCCAACATGAATCCCCATTTGTAAATATTGGAGATTTTCATCTGAGAAACCGCTCCATATAAAACCATGGCTACCGGAATATTGTGAATGAAAATTGCCCAAAGCAGATTATGCGAATGCTGATGTAGCAAAGGCATCCCTTCAAAAAAGGAATGCAAAAAGAGTCCCAGAAATATACTGAACGGAAAAGATTTGTTGTGCGAAAGATGAACGTGTCCGTGTTCTGCTCCCTTACTCAGAGATTCAACAATCATTTGAAAAAACAAACCGGCCAGAACAAAAAGTCCGATGCTGTGATCGTGCACCTCGTAAATTGTCGGGAATATCTCCAAAACAGCAGTTGCCAGAAAAAATGCACCGCTGAAGATCAATAAAAACTTGGATAGACTTTTATTTCTAATGAAAAAATGTCCCAGTAAACTTCCGATGAAAACCGAAAGAATTAAAATTAAAATTTCAAACATCTCTGCAAAAATAATTCAACAAAGTTAATTTTTTGAAGAAAGTAAAAATAATCGTTAATTTCGTAGGTTTAACACACGTAACATGAGGTCAATTCTATTTTTTATATTATCTGTAATAAGCATTTCTCTATACAGTCAATCGATTGTAGTGAATCCCGCTGGAGCCCCTGAATCCGCTCTAGGTGCAAGAGACCTTACTTTTGAAGTATTGATGGATGGTAGTGAATGTACCGAAATATCTAATTTTACCTTTAAAGACAATCCACAAGCCCAATTTCCCAATGCTAATCGAAGCTGGGGCTATTTTGAAAAAGGAACTTCTGATTTTCCCTTTGAAAGTGGAATCCTCCTGACTTCTGGTTATGCACAAAACGCAAACGGACCTAGTGGTGGTGTTGTAAGTGATGGTGCCTACAGTTGGACAGGCGACCCTGATATAGAATACTTAATGAATCTGACTACAAATTTCCATGTTGATTCTTGGAATGCAACTATTTTTGAGTTTGATTTTGTACCACTTGGAAACGAAATATCCTTCAATTATATTTTTGCTTCGGAAGAATACGATCCGCTTTATGCTTGTAGTGATTATAATGATGCATTTGCTTTTATCATCAGTGGACCCGGGATTACAGCTGACCCAGGCTTGACAGGGAAAAACATTGCTTTGTTGCCTAATGGCGATTATGTGACCATTAATAATGTTAATAATCAATATTGTGGTGATGATACTTATTATGTAAATGGACCTTTTCAAGCCATTGAACATTACGGTCGTACAGTTCCACTTACTGCTTATTCAGAAGTTGAAGCAGGTGCAACCTATCATATAAAACTAGTAGTGGCCGATGCTTCTGATACCCAATTCGATTCTGCGGTATTTCTAGAAGCAGGCTCTTTCGATTTAGGTGGAACAATGGTTGATTTGAGCGGTGCTGAATTGGGTGATGACGAATTACTATGTGATTTAACTGAATACACCATGATGGTTAACGTAAATGCACCTGATGTTGTTTATGAATGGTACCTAGATGGAAACCTGATTCCGGGTGAAAATTCTCAAACCTATACCGCAACTGTTTCTGGTTATTATGAAGTAAAAGTTACTTCAGGTTCTTGTTCTACCGAAGTGGGTGTTGAATTGACTTTCAGCGAAAGTCCAACCGGAACTGATTATGAAGATTTTGTCTGTACGGAATCAGGGGATTTTACCTTTGATTTATCAGATTATAATCCTTTTTTAGGTTCTCCTGATTTAATTTATACTTATTATAATTCTTATAATGGGGCTGAAAATGAATTAGCCATCGATGAAATCACTGATTTCCAAAACTTTGCACTTTCCTATACTGATTCAGAAGTCATCGTGTATGTACGTGTCGAGAATGTAGATGGCTGTTATGATATTGTCGAATTAACGCTTCAAGTGGGAATAGGCCCCGAAACTGTTTCAGATACAGATGCAGTCTGTGATGACGATGGCGATGGCCTTGCGGTATTTAATATGGAAGAATTCGCTTTGGAAAATTTAATCGTTAGCGATCCCACCGGACTAATAATAGAATTTTATAGGGATGCTGCGGCGACTGATTTAATTCTAAATCCGGAAGCTTATACCAATGAAACTCCCAATACTCAAGATGTATATGTGAAAATTTACAATCCCTTGATGGGAGAAGATGCTTGTATCAATCTGGAAATCCTAACCTTAAAAGTTCAAGAGTTTCCGGAAATTCAACCAGACGAAATCCAGACTTGTGACAATTTAAATGATGGGGTCGATTTCGTGGATTTAACACAAAACCAAATTGTGGTGACCGAAGGAATCACCACTACCCTGCACTATTTTACTGAAATGGGCGGAACTGAAATTACAAATCCTGAAAATTTCGAGGTAACTTCAAATCCAATGATTATTTATGTGTTGGTTAAAAATGAAGACGGAACTTGTGAAAATTACACAGAACTTACCATTTCTTTTATGGAAGCTCCTGAAGCCACAGATGAGTTGGTTACAATCGACGAATGTAGCATTGACAATTATTCCACTTATAATTTACCTTCTATCAATCCTGCATTGGTTGCAGATATAACAGACCTAAGTTTTACTTATCACTTGACTTTTGATGAAGCTTTCAATGGCTTGAATGCTTTGCCAGATAATTATCAAAATACTTCTCCTGATCAAATTATTTTTGCTAGAGTTCAAGATCTGAACGGCTGTTTTGATATTGCAGAAGTCATGTTGGATACCCATTTGGTTCACAATGAATTGGAAGAAATTATTTCGGTTTGTGATGATCCTTATGAAAACAATGATGGAATTGCAAGTTTTGACTTGACCCAAATGAAACCATCGATAGAGAATTCATTAGGCGGAACCGAATTTACAATCCGCTATTTTGTGTCTTTTGAAGATGCTTTGGCCAATACCAATGCGATTTCAAATCCTGCAGAATATACAAATGAAACTTCACCTCAAACTATTTATTCGAGAGCAACAGACGGAAACGGTGGTTGTGCGGGAATTGTGGAATTTAATATAGAAGTGCTAGAAGTGCCGGAATTTAATTTACCAGATTATTTGGTTTTCTGTAATTATGACACCAAAGAATATGATTTCCCGCAACCATTTGAAACTTATACTTGGTATGATTCAAATGGAACGGTAATCAGCAATAATAATGTGGTAGCTTTCAATCAAGAAGGGATTTATACGCTTGAGGTTACATCAGCCGAACTTTCTTGTCCTGCTATGCGCGAAGTCGAAGTCATTTTTGACAACCAGCCTATCATTACCAATATTGAAGTGATAGAAAACACCATAAAAATTTCGGCAAATGGCGGACTTCCACCTTATCAATACAGCTACAACAATGGTTTGACCTGGACTGATGATTTTGTAATTCACAATGTTCCGGGTGGAATTTATGATCTGATTGTGAAAAGTAAATACGGATGTATTTCTACAGCCAAAACATTTGGAGTGCTTGGAATTCCCAATTTGATTACACCCAACGGCGACGGAAGAAATGATTTTTGGGTAATCAAAGGATTGGAAGTTTATCCCAATGCGCACATTAAAATCTTTGATCGTTTCGGGAAAATATTTGTAGACAGACCATTGAATGCAGAATTTATTTGGGACGGGAAATATCTTGGTAATCCTGTTGCTCCCGGAGATTATTGGTACATAATCTCAGTGGAAGATGGAAAATCTATTAGCGGTCACATTACAGTTAGAACAAGATAATTCTAAATTAATTCAATGATTAAACATTTTACCCAGCTGCTTGTTTTTATAATTTCAATAAATTCATTTGGGCAAACTATACAACCTTATAATCAATTTCTTGGGAACATAGATTTTACAATGATTGGGAACACTATGAACCCATTTGAAAATAGTATAAACACTTCCTTTTGTTATATTTTGACATCTTCCAGTGCGACTTTAACATTGAATCCTGAGCAGGAAATCATTGCTGCATATCTTTATTGGGCAGGATCTGGATCATTAAGTCAAGCTGATTTGAATATCAAACTAAATGGTACTGAAATAACGCCAGACAGAACATTTACAGAAACACTTGCAACTCGCAGCGTTTTTGGTGCCTTTGCAGATGTAACCGCCCTTGTGCAAGCCACGGGAAGCGGTAATTATACGATTTCAGATTTTGATTTAAATGGTATTTTATCCCCTTATTGTATTAACCGAACAAATTTTGGTGGTTGGTCTATTGTTGTTGTTTATAAAGATGAATCTCTTGGTAGTAATTTAATTAAAATTTACGATGGTTTTGAAAAAGTTGATAGCAGTCATAATAATCAGGATTTAACAATCGTCCTAAATAATTTAGATATATATCATAACCAAGGAAATAAAATTGCATTCCTCGCATGGGAAGGTGACAAAAACCTAAATTATGATGAAACTTTGATGATTAATAATCATATCGTAAGCAATCCTCCTTTAAATCCAGCAACTGAAGTTTTTAATAGTACAAATAGTTTTACAAATAGTCCAAATTTACACAATATGGATATGGACTTATTTGATATACAAGGCTATACGAGCGTTGAGGATGAGGAGTTAATTATCAATTTGCATTCCGGTAGGCAAATAGGTAATGCTATGCAGGCAGATGCTATCATTATAAATAACATCGTCCTTGTACTAAATTCAGAAGTTCCAGATGCTACAATTGAAATTGAAACAACTATAGGAGAATGTGACGACCGCGACATTCAAGTTAATTATACCGTACACAACACAATTGCGACAAAAGCTCTTGATGCTGGTACACCTATTGCCTTTTTTGCTGGGGATACTTTATTAGATATGTCTGCTACTCAAAATGACATTCCCATTGGTGGCTTCGAAAGTGGCTCCATCACGTTGTCAATTCCTATCACAATTCCTAATAATTTCACCTTGATAGCTCATGTAGACAACGATGGAACCGGTGAAAGTACAATTCGGGAATTTGACGAAGAAAATAACACATTTGAAATTCCAATCATTTTAGGTCAAACCCCCACCGTGAATACACATAATCCAATTCTTGAAGAATGCGATTCCGATAATAACCAAACAGAACCATTCAATTTGACGCAAATCGGTAATCAAATGTTGGGTGCCCAGACAGGCATTTTAATCAGATATTACACAAATGAAGCAGCCGCAATTGCCGGAAACAACACCAACATCACAACTCCGAATGCTTATGATTCTGGCAATCAGACTATTTACGTGCGTATGGAAGACGTTGTAGGTTGTTATATAATTGGTCAGTTTGAATTGAAAATTCTACCAGCTACAGAGTTAACGCATGAAATTCCCAATTTAGAATATTGTTCTTCAAGCCAAATTATTACCGGAATTCCATTTAATCTCAGAGACAATGAATCCGCTATTCTCAACGGTAATAATCCCGCCGATTTTACCATTACCTATCATTTAAATCTTGACGATGCACTAAGTGGAAATGATGCGATTCCAAATCCAACAACCTATGAAAATACTACTTCTCCCGAAACAATTTGGGTTAGATTGGAAGACGATGATGGTTGTATTCAGTATGGTTCGTTTGAGTTAATTGCAATTGCAGCCGGACAAATTACCTATGAAATCGCAGATATTGAAAACTGTTCGACCGATCAGGTGCTGACAGGAATCTCAACTGATTTGACAGAAAATGAAACTTCCATCTTGAATGGAAACGATCCTACTCAATTTACAATTACCTATCACCTGGATGAAAACGGAGCCATAAACGGAACAGGTGCCATTGGAAATCCTGAAAGCTATCCGAATGTTTCTGCGCCACAGACCATTTGGGTGCGCATCGTTTCCCTACAAGGTTGTGTTCAATTTGGTTCTTTTCAATTGGTTTATCATGCCGCACCTGTCGCAAACGATGGTTATAAAGAAGAATGCAGCATGCTGGGACCCGCAACTTTTAACTTGGAAGATCTTGACGAATTAGTAGTTGCAGATGTTACGGGATTAAATTTCACTTATTATCTGACACAAATTGATGCGGAAAATCAAGTCAATCCTTTGCCAAATCCCTATACGCCACCTTCACAAAGTGCATTTGTTTTTGTGAGAGTTGAAAATGAGTTCGGTTGCTTTACCATTGTCCAAGCTCAATTGGAAACGATAATCAATACAACCGTTCTTGCAGATACTTATTTTGAATGTGATGAGCCACATGAACCAAACGATGGATTTACAAATTTCAATTTAACAACGGTAAATAACCAAGTAAATATTCAGTTAGGCCTGACAAATACAACCATTACTTATCACCTAACGCCGATGGATGCCGCAACTGGTACGAACCCTATTTCAAATCCAACCAATTATACAAATACCTCAAATCCGCAGATTTTATACGCAAGAGCAATAGATATGAACGGAAATTGTGGCGGAGTTGGAGAATTTAAAATCGAAGTACAAGCTGTTCCTGAATTCGAATTACCCATATACCTTGCTTTTTGTAATTATGACGATAAGGAATACCAATTCCTTCCTTCATTCGAAACTTATACTTGGTATGACGCAAACGGAACTGAAATCAGCAATCAAAGCACCGTAACTTTTCCTTCACCCGGAATTTACAAATTAGAAGTTACATCTGCAGATTTATCTTGTCCCGCTTACCGAGAAGTCGAAGTTATTTTTGACAATCAACCTGTAATTACAGATATTGAAGTGAATGGAAATACCATTAAAATTTTTGCAAATGGCGGACTTCCACCCTATCAATACAGTTACAGCAACGGTTTTACCTGGACAAATGATTTTATAATTCATAACGTTCCGGGAGGCATTCATGACCTTATCGTAAAAAGTAAATACGGATGTATTTCTACAGCCAAAACATTTGGCGTTTTGGGCATTGCAAATCTCATCACACCAAATGGTGACGGTAAAAACGATTTATGGATTATCAAAGGTTTGGAAGTTTATCCTGACGCACATATTAAAATCTTTGATCGCTACGGTAAAATTTTCGTTTACCGACCTTTGACTACTGATTTCAAATGGGATGGAAAGTACCTGGGTAATCCGGTTCCTTCAGGAGATTATTGGTACATTATCACGGTTGAAGAAGGAAAATCCATATCGGGACATATTTCGGTACGCTACAGAAATTAAAAACCTTAATTTTGCATAAAATTTAAGTTTGGAAAATTTCAGAATGCAGGCCAAAACTTTCTTCGGATTCGAAACAGTCTTGGCTGAAGAATTAAAGTCGATGGGTGCGGCCGATATTGAAGTAAAAAACCGTTTGGTTGAATTTCATGGCGATTTGGGTTTTATGTACAAAGCGAATTACAGTTTATCTACTGCACTTCGAATTATTAAGCCAATTTATTCATTTTCAGTTAAAAACGAACATCAGTTATACGACAAATTTAAGAAATTTAACTGGGAGGAATTCCTTGATTTGGACCAAACTTTTGTAATTGATTCAACAGTTCATTCTGACTATTTTACACATTCGCATTATGCTGCGCTGAAAGTAAAAGATGCGTTGGTAGATCATTTTCAGGAAAAATATGGAAGGCGTCCAAGTGTTGATAAATACAATCCAGACATTTATTTCAATCTGCACATCAGCCACGACAAAGTGACTTTATCCCTTGACAGCAGCGGCGAATCTTTGCACAAACGCGGATATAAAACCGAACACGGAAAAGCACCTATCAATGAAGTTTTGGCTGCCGGATTATTGAAAATCGCCGGCTGGGATGGCAAAGGAAATCTGCTGGATCCTATGTGCGGTTCCGGAACGATTTTGACAGAAGCCGCTTTGATGGCTGCCAACATTCCGCCGCAAGTTCATCGTCAGAAATTTGCTTTTGAAAACTGGAAAGATTTTGATGCTGATTTATTTGAAAAAATAAAGGAAACCAGATTGACCCGCATCAAGGAATTTAGTGGAAAAATTGTAGGCTATGACATCAATCCAACGATGCTGAAAATCGCGGAAGATAATATCACAAACGCTGATCTGGAAGATTTTATCGAAGTAAAATACCAGGATTTCTTCAAATCAGAAAAAGATATGTTTCCGGTATTGATAGTTTTTAATCCGCCTTATAACGAACGAATTGAAAGCGATAACGAAGTTTTGTACAAAGCAATCGGCGACACGCTGAAAAATAATTATCCCAACACCTTTGCGTGGTTCATCACTTCTGATTTATCGGCCAAAAAATTCGTTGGACTCAAACCTTCCAAAAAAGTAAAAGTGTTTAACGGCAAGCTGGAATGTGATTTCTTGCGGTATGATATTTATGAAGGGAGTAAAAAATCGAAAGGCTAAACACTTTCAATCATTTGAATTTTATCTGATTTTTTATCCAGATTTTGCCAGAATTCAATTATTTCAAAATAAGTGGAAGTTTTATTTCCATCAGAAATTTCAAATGGTATTTTCATGTTTTGACTCAAAACGGAATAATGCATAAGCAGCATCATTCCACAAAAAATTATTCTTTTCATAAAACCGCTTTCACCTTATAGCCTTGCTTTCTAAGCAGATTGATTACACCTTTCTCTCCTGCCAGATGCGCTGCGCCGACTGCAATGAAACTCGGTGTAGTCTTAATTTCTTTTTCAATTACAGGTATCCAGTTTTCGTTTCTTTTATCCAGAAAATCTTCCAGATTTCCCTGCGGATATTTCGGGTCTTCAAAAGATTCCTTTGTGAAATTATACAAAGCCTGAACTTCTTGATTGCGGTAATATGCCAATAGTTCCCGAAGTTGTTGCTCCGCTTCTTCAAAATTATTAAGCAGATAAAAAATAGATTGCATAGCTTCTTCATCGGTCATGGAAAACAAAACATCAATTTGTGCTTCGGGTGTTTCCAAACCTTTTATTTCCTTTTTAACCGTCTGTGCTTCCGATAAAAGCATCATATCATAGCCTAAATCCATCGGACAATCAATGGCGAGCATTCCCAGCTGAACCGAGATAGTCGGAAGGTTGAGGTTTTCAAACATAGCCAGACTCATACCCATTTTTGCCGTGATTAGCGAATCTACTTTTGCAGAAAGTTCGTCGCCAAGTTTTTCTGAAACCTTTTTTCCGTCTGTTGCAAGTGAAGCCTGCATCATTTTGGTCATCAAAGACGGTTCGTCCATATCAAGTTCCAGAATGAGTTGTTCGGTTTTATCAAATGCATTCTGAAGTTCAGGACGCATTTCCACTTCGCCCTGACAGGCAATATGAACGGTTCCGAATAGATAAGAAGGTTGGGATAACCCTTTGCCTGAGATTTCCCAAAGAAGTGATTTTTCTTTGATATCCTGAGAAAGACCGAATTGAAAGACGAAAATAAGGGAGAATGCAAATATTTTTTTCATTATTAATTTTTATATATGTTTTAAATAATTCATTACGAATTAGGCTAAATTAGAAAAATTGAACCATA
>JAEWHB010000090.1 GCA_023388015.1 Bacteroidota bacterium | reverse complement strand
ACCGCAATTTTTGAAGATGAAACCGGTCAGTTGGAACTGGTTTGGTTTCGTTATACGAAATGGCTTAAAGAATCCATTGAAAGTTATGTTGGCAAACCCATTGTGATTTATGGAAAACCCAATGAATACAACGGTAAAATCAACATCGTACATCCTGAAATGGAAACTTTGGAGAACCATAAATCCTCGCCACAAGGTCTTTATCCGGTTTATTCTAGCACAGAAAAACTTCAAAAAAAAGGAATTTCAAACCGAGTGATGCAAAAACTTCAGTTTCAGCTGTTGTCGGAAATCACGCAGATGGAAGAATGCCTTTCTCCCGAAATCATTTCAAAATTGAAATTTCCCAAGCGTCTGGAAGCCTTTCGTCAGATTCATTTTCCGAGAAATCCTGAAGAACTCAAACAGGCTGAAAACCGTTTGAAGTTCGAAGAGTTTTTCTTCCTTCAATTAGGTTTATTGATTAAAAAATTAAATCACCAGCATAAATTCAAAAGTTATGAATTTGATTCAATTGGAAATTATTTTAATGAATTCTATAAGAATTATTTACCTTTTGAACTGACCAATGCCCAAAAACGTGTCATCAAAGAAATCCGTGCTGATTTGGCCAAACCCGTCCAGATGAACCGTTTGCTGCAAGGTGATGTGGGTAGCGGAAAGACAATGGTAGGACTGCTTTCCTCACTTATTGCAATTGACAATGGCTATCAGGTTGCTTTTATGGCCCCTACAGAAATTCTGGCGCAACAACATTATCAGGCTTTGAGTAGTTATTTATTGGAAATGAATATTCACGTAGGAATCCTGACTGGCTCAACCAAGACAAAAGAACGTAGAGAATTATTTGAAAAACTAAATTCAGGAGAACTTCAGATTCTCGTAGGAACTCACGCTTTGCTGGAAGATAACGTGGTTTTCAAAAATTTGGGACTTACTATCATTGATGAACAACATAAATTCGGTGTCGCTCAGAGAGCTCAATTTCTAAAGAAAAACACCCTACCGCCACACGTTTTGGTGATGACCGCAACACCAATTCCACGGACGCTTGCGATGAGTTTATATGGCGATTTGGATATTTCGGTGATTGATGAACTTCCACCGGGAAGAAAACCGATTATGACCGTTCACAAAAAAGACAAAGACCGTTTGGGCTTGTTCAGATTTTTAAAAGACGAAATCCAGAAAGGCCGACAAATTTATATTGTTTATCCGCTCATTGAGGAATCTGAAAAACTTGATTACAAAGATTTAATGGATGGATTTGAAAGTATTTCTCGCGCTTTTCCCCTACCCGATTATGCTGTCAGCATCGTACACGGAAAAATGAAACCCGCCGACAAAGATTTCGAAATGCAGCGTTTTGTCAAAGGTCAGACGCAAATTCTGGTGGCAACGACGGTAATTGAAGTCGGAGTGAATGTGCCGAATGCTTCGGTTATGGTAATTGAAAGTGCAGAAAAATTTGGATTATCGCAATTGCATCAGCTTCGTGGGCGTGTTGGACGCGGCGCGGACCAGAGTTATTGTATTTTGATGACCAAAGATTTCCTTACAGACGATGCTTATCAACGTATTTCTACTATGTGCCGAACAAACGATGGATTTGAAGTAGCAGAGGTCGATATGCAACTTCGTGGCCCCGGGGATCTGATGGGAACCCAACAAAGTGGTATCTTAAATTTTAAATTGGCCAATCTCGCAAAAGACCAAAAAATGCTGCATACCGCAAGATTTATAGCGGAAGAAATTCTTAAAAATGATCCTGATTTGAGTTTACCCGAAAATCAATTTATCAAAAAGCATTTTGTACAAAATCATAAAGAGAAATTTATCTGGAGCCGCATCGGATAAAAAATGCGTCAAACAAAATTTGACGCATTTCCATTAAAAAGTTAAAAATTTACAAATTAATCCAAAGGCCTTCTGCCTGCAATTAAATTATACAATATAACAATAACTGCAATCACAAGCAAAATGTGAATGAGATTACCCATACCCATACCACCGCCAATACCCATCAAACCGAGCACCCAAACGATAATACAGATTACGGCAACTAACCAAAGAATACTTCTCATAATAATTGATTTTAGTTAATATATTCCTAAATCTACAACAATCATTCCATATGATAAAAATCATGGTTAGCCCATTTGTTCTAGCTCATCCGCTGAAGGTCCATAACTTCCCGGAACAAAAATATTGTTGAGTCTGTAATAAATCCCTAATTGCGCCCGATGATGTGTAATCTGTTTAAAGGATTGCATAATAGCTTCATAAATAGTCCAATCTGACAAAACATTTCCGCCGTGACGCAGTTGCCAACGTTTATCAAAATCAGAATCGCTCATATTTCGCAAGGCCTCTGCACCGGCTTGATAGGATTTTTCTAAATGTCCCATGAGTTCCGCTTTGTCCGAAATAGGTGCGGGTGAATAAGGATTTTCTGCAAAATCCAAATATTCGGTTTTGAGCATAAAATCCGGCCAACCAAAAATTTCCACCACATGAATGGCGAGATGAATCATCGGCATGCTTTTCGGATGCGGTTTCCAGTCATTTTTATCTTCCGGATAACGCTCGATAAACTTTTTGGTAATTTCATATTCGGTGGCAAGGTCCTTTTGTAATGCTTGTATTAAGTTCATAATGAATAATTTGAAATAAATTTAAGAAATCGTTTTTTAGAATTAAATAAAATTTCAAAAAAATTAATATTCAATTTTCGGAATATGATTTGATGCATTTATATCGAAAAGAAGTTTTTCTTTTATTTATAAATTTATTTAAGATGAAAAATTTAGAATTTAAAGTGGATGAAAGCACAAATTCCATTATCGTGAAAAAAGAATTTTCCGCTTCACAAACAACAGTTTGGAAAGCCTGGACACATCCCGAAATCTTGGATAAATGGTGGGCGCCAAAACCTTGGCAAACCGACACCCAACATCTTGATTTCAAGCAAGGCGGTCATTGGTTATATGCCATGCGAGGTCCGGCAGGCGAAGAACATTGGTCTTTTGCCGAATATACTTCGGTAACGCCACAATATAATTTTAAATTTTCAGACGGATTTTGTGACATCGATGGGAAAATAAATCAGGATTTACCACAATCTGATTGGGAAATAAGTTTTCTCCCAATGGTAAGTTCCACCATTGTTTTAATTCGGATTATGCATCCTGATGCTGAAAATTTACAGGCAATTCTCAAAATGGGTTTCAAAGAAGGATTTACAATGGCTCTGGAAAATCTCGAAGAAATTTTAGCCTAAAACAAAAATGCCCGCCGAAGCGAGCATTTTCAATTATTTGAAAAATTATAATTAATCTTTTGTGGGAAGAATTTTTCCTAAAACCTCTCCAAATCCAATTCGGATACCGTCTTTTTCGCACCATCCGCGCATGATAACGGTATCATTGTCTTCGATGAATTTTCGTTCCGAACCATCATTTAATTTCAATGGTTTGCTTCCGCTCCAAGTCAGCTCCAGCATCGATCCAAAGGAATCTTCCGTTTTTCCGCTGATGGTTCCGCTCGCATACATATCGCCCACTTCCAGGTTACATCCGTTTACGGTGTGGTGCGCCAGTTGTTGCGCCATATTCCAATACATAAATTTGAAATTGCTGGTACAAATCAGATTTTCTTCTCCATTTTCCGGCTGAATTAAAGTCTGCAAATGAATGTCAAAGTTTTTCTTTCCTTCGTATTGAAGATAAGATAAAACTTCAGGTTCCTGCTCCGGACCGTTCACTCGGAAAGGATCCAAAGCTTCCAATGTTACGATCCAAGGCGAAATCGAAGATCCGAAATTCTTCGCCAAAAATGGTCCCAATGGTACATATTCCCATTTTTGAACATCACGCGCGCTCCAATCGTTGAACAAAACCATTCCAAAAATATGATCTTCTGCTTCAGCAGTGGAAATCGTTTCACCTAAATCGGTATAAGAATTTGTGATAAACGCCATTTCCAATTCAAAATCCAGTCTTTGGCTTAGACCAAAAACGGGTTTATCAGCATTGGGCGGCATGGTTTGACCCTTTGGACGGTGAATCGGCGTACCCGAAACCACAATCGAAGAAGCCCTTCCATGATACCCCACCGGCAAATGTTTCCAGTTCGGCAGAAGTGCATTATCGGGATCGCGGAACATTTTACCAACATTGGTCGCATGCTCAATACTGCTGTAAAAATCGGTGTAATTCGGAACGTGAACCGGCAATTGCATCGATACTTTTCCGATGTTGTGAAAAGCATCCAGTTGAGTATCTTCGTCTTTTGAAAGCTGCGAACCTTCCAATAATAATTTCTGAATATGCTCACGAACCGGAACGGTAACCGACTTCCCAAGCGAGATAAATTCATTCAAAGTAAAAGCTTCGAAAACATTTTCTCCCAAATTAAATTCATCAAAATAACCTTGGTCGTATAAAACCGCGAGATTGATTACCGTATCTCCAATTCGGGTGACGCAGGCAATTTCATCATCTGAAAAAATACCCACACCAAAGGGAATATTATAAATGGAAAAATCTGAATTTTCTTCGTATTGAATGAATGACTTCATATTGATTTGCTTTAAAATTTTTGGAGTTCAAAATTAAGGATTTAAAGCTTAACGAACGAATAAACGAGTATCAAATCTAAAAACCTGAGTTCGATTATAAAAACAAAGTCAAAATTAATAAAAGTATTGGGTGTAAGGCGTATTTTCAAAGGGATAGCGGGCTATCTCGAGAAAATATAACGCAGCATACGGATGCTTTTATTAACAGTAAAAGAATCGCTTTGACAAAGTTTGAATAACCGAACTCAGGTTAAAAGCTTCAACCTTTTTGATAAGGACTTTCTGGATATTTTTATGTTTCGGATTAATTAAATAATTGAATTCGCCCTGAACGACCATTGACGGAACTTTTAATATCATTTTAGAAGAATTCAGGATAAACTCATTGCCTAATTTCTGGGTTTCGCTCATCGGCAGAGTATCGCGCCAATTTTCAGGAAGTTTAGATTTGGATAATTCCATAATTTCATCGTCAGGAATTTCCAGCGAAATAATTTCATAATCTTTCGGAACAATTCCCAAAGGCATATGCACAGCCACTTCGGCCATGCAAAGTGAAATGTTTTCTCCAGTATAAAGCATCGCAATTCCTTTGGAATTCCATCTGCCTCCGGCGATTTCGGCACCCCGACCCGAAAGATCATGCGAATATTGCGAACGACTTAATCGGTAAACAATCATGCCAAAATTCCGTGTTCGATGCGGGTGAGTTCTTCTTCTAAAAGTGCAATCCCAAAGGCGTTGTCAAGTAGTTCTTTGGGTTTTATATTTCCCAAAGCCAAGTTGGCGAAATCCAGCCAAAGATTAAAGTTTTCTTTACTGCCGAGGACATCTACGCCTCTTTTGTAGAGCAAGGAAATTTGTAAAATCTTTTCGGATTGAAGCGCATCAAAGTTTTTCTGATCTTTTCGGTAACGATGAATGGTTCGTTCTGATAAATGTAAATAACTAGACCACTCCTCCATCGAGAACGGAAGTTTTGAAACGATAGACTCAAACCTATCATACGCCAAACCACCTCTGATCACACGCATCAAAACATTTTTGCTTTTGGCGGTGAGATCGCTAGAATAACCATAGGCTGCGGCCGGTTCATTTAAAATATTGAAATCTTCTCCTTCCATATTTCAAATTTACGACAAATTTCTTTAATTTTTAGACATTTGTCTAAATCTACCAAATAATTTCCTCTTTTCCCAAAGATTTGAGATAGGAATTGGTTTTGGAAAAGGGTTTGCTACCGAAAAATCCATTGTAGGCAGAAAATGGAGAGGGATGTGGAGATTTGATGATGAAATGTTTTTCCATATCGATGATGCTTCCTTTTTTCTGCGCATAAGCGCCCCATAAAATAAAAACCAGATTTTCTTTTTCCTCTGATAATTTACGAATAGCCGCATCTGTAAATTCTTCCCAACCTTTTTTCTGATGAGAACCAGCCTGTGATGCCCGAACCGTCAAAGTTGCATTTAACAACAAAATGCCTTGATCGGCCCATCTTTCCAAATTTCCGCTT
Source organism: Bacteroidota bacterium (assembly GCA_023388015.1). GTDB lineage: Bacteria > Bacteroidota > Bacteroidia > Flavobacteriales > Weeksellaceae > Moheibacter. Next base: position 451 of record JAEWHB010000090.1, on the reverse strand, counting down.
TTTGCAATCGGAATTCCTAAATCTGTATTCAATTCTTTGAAAATATTTTTCAGACTCGGTGGCTGTGCAATTCCCTCCGGAACCGAAAAACTGAGACCGTGCGCCTGACCGGCTCCGTGATATGGATCCTGACCAATCAAAACAACTTTTACTTTGTCAAAAGGCGTATGATCAAAAGCCGAAAAAATAAGTTTTCCGGGCGGATAAACTTTTTGGGATTGGTATTCCGATCGAACAAATTCGACCAGATTTTTAAAATAAGATTTATCAAATTCCTCTTTCAGCGCTTCTTTCCAAGAAGGTTCAATCTTTACATCCATTAAATTAAATTCTGATTTCCAAATATAGTTTAATTTTGCAGGGATGCAGGTATCTGAACAGACTTTACACGACTTGGAATTTCCGAAGATTTTGGAGAAAATTGCGGAATTTGCTTTTAATGAAAGAACTT
>JAEWHB010000206.1 GCA_023388015.1 Bacteroidota bacterium | reverse complement strand
GGGTTACCATGCACGGATTTGCCCTAAACGTAAATTCGGATTTAAAATATTTCGAATACATTATTCCCTGCGGAATTCAAGACAAAGCGGTTACTTCTCTCGAGCGGGAATTAGGCCGGGAAGTTCCCATGGAGGAAGTAAAAGAGAAAGTTAAAAAATATTTCGCTGAAGTTTTTGAAACGGAAATATCTGAATAAATGAAAGATTATCTAGACAAAAACCGCAATTCCTGGAACAAACGCGCTGAACTTCATATAGATTCAGAATTTTATGATGTAAAAGGATTTTTGGAGGGGAAATCTTCTTTAAATTCAATCGAACTCCAACTTCTCGGCAATCTAAAAGGAAAATCCGTTTTGCATTTGCAGTGTCATTTCGGTCAGGATACAATTTCGCTCAGCCGGATGGGAGCAGAGGTAACGGGCGTTGACCTTTCAGATAAAGCTATCGGATTTGCAAAGGAACTAGCAGAAAAAGATAATTCTTCAGCTAAATTTATCTGTTGCGATGTTTATGATTTGCCCAATCATTTGGAGGAGAAATTCGATATTGTTTTTACATCTTATGGAACCATTGGTTGGCTGCCCGACTTGGACAAATGGGCAAAACTGATTTCTCATTTTTTAAAACCGGGCGGTACATTTGTTTTTGTTGAATTCCATCCTTTTATCTGGATGTATGACGATGATTTAAACCAAATTACCTATAATTATTTCAAGGATGAACCCATTGTTGAAGTCAAAGAATCTTCCTATACCGATGGGAGATTCTCAGATAAAGTCGAAGATGTCAGCTGGAACCATAGTCTTGCGGAAGTGGTTAATTCATTGATAAGTAATGGTTTAAATATTAATTCTTTGGAGGAATTTGATTATTCGCCCTATGATATATTTGCCGATTCAATAGAGGACGAACCGGGGAAATTTCGTGTTAGGAAATTTGGGAATAAGGTACCGTTGGTTTATTCAATCTCCGCAATTAAAACTTAACATTCTAAATTTATCTGATATTTTATTATATTTGTGATATACTTATTTGATATGAAAAATATATCACTAAAAATAGATTCAGATATTTTTGAAACTACTGAAAAAATCCTCGTCGGAATGAAAGTTTCACGCAATCGTTATATCAACGATGCCATCGAGCATTATAATAAAATTCAGCGTACCAATCAGTTGAGAAAACAATTAAAGATGGAGTCAGAATTGGCTCGGGAAGAATCGATGTTGGTATTAAGCGAATTCGAACAGTTTGAAGATGAAGATTAATCAGTACGAAATTTGGATTGCAGATTTGAATCCCAAATTGGTACGGAGTCTGGAAAGAAGCGCCCCGTTCTTGTTGTTCAAACTAATTTATTAAACGAGCTTGCTCATCCCTCAACCATTATTTGTCCTTTGACAACCAATGTTAAAAAGCAGGTCAAAATTCTCAGGGTTCATATAAGAAAAGAAACCGCTGATTTGAATTATGATTGTGACATTATGATGGATCAAATCAGAACCATAGACAACAAACGGCTTGTGAAAAAGTTAGGTAGTCTTCCGCCTGAGTTAATAGAAAGAGTACAGCAAAATTTAATGATTGTTTTGGGAATGAATACTTAAATTTTATTCAGAAACTCAATAAATAATTTCTTCAAATCTTCAAATTCAGATAAATTCAAGGAATCTGCCGTATCATAAACATCATGGTAATGTCCGGGACCGCCCAAAGTATATGTAAAGAATGAGGGAACTCCTTTTTCATAAAATGGGCAATGATCTGAATTACAAGCTTCTCCGCGTTTTTTAATTTGTTTGAGGTAATTATTTTTGGAATTGATTTGGTTCAGTAATTCATATTCTTTCGTGAAAACCAAACTGTTTACAATCTGAATTCCTTCTTCGCCGGCACCCATGATATCGAAATTCAGTAAAAATTTAATCTTCGCTAAATCAACCAAAGGATTTTCCACGAAATATTTAGAACCAACAAGTCCGGCTTCTTCCGCAGCAAAACCTATAAAAACAAGAGAATATTTCGGTTTGTGTTGACTGAAATATTGAGCCAATTCCAACAGAAATGCCGTTCCGCTGGCGTTGTCACTTGCACCGGGAAAAATCGTATTTCCAACTTTTCCCAAATGGTCAAAATGCGCAGTTATTAAAATTAGTGAATCCTTGTTTTTGCCTTCAATTAATCCGATAACATTTTTGGTTTTGTAATTTTCAATAAATTCATTTTCAATCAAATAGTCATCGATGTTTAAACGATCACTATAAAAACTATCATTCACAAAAAAACGACTAAAACTTTGTTCTGTCTGTGACAAAGAAGCTGTTAATTTATCCTTGCTAAAGTGAAAAATCGCGCGGTTCTTGTTTTCTTCGGGACGATAAAAATGAGGCCAGTGTTTATAATATTGATTAAGCGAATCCACTTCGAAATGATGTGGCGGAAAGACTATATGCTTATCTTTTTGTTGAAGCATATCGGTTCTGATAAAATCAATAAAATCGCTTTCCTTATTCAATGCATTTGCGAAATCATTTGGATTGAAATAATAAATCGGTCTGGAATGAAAACTTTGAGATTTTGAGCCCGGATCTACCAGAAAATCGACTCCGTACTTCAGTTCTTTTCCGTTTATTTTCAGTTTTGCTTCCTTGATAACGTTGATCGGCATTGAAAATTCCTGAAAATAAGAATCACCGATTTTTTGCACTCCGAATTTTTCAAATTCTCCGGCAATGAATTCGGCTGTTTTGTTCATTCCATCCTCTACATAGCCGCGGCCTGCGTAACTTTCAGAAGTCAAATGGTCGATGACCGAATGGGCATAATTCTCATGAATTTGTGCAAAGCACCAAATCGGAATGAGAAAAAATAGAAGAAATTTAGGATTCAAAGCTTCTAGTTAAATTTAAACCGAATCAATAAAATTATCCGTTTATAGCTTCCACATTTTCCACTTTTCCGGGCATCATTTGTTTCAACATAGTTTCGATACCATTTTTAAGGGTGATTGTGGAAGAGGGGCAACCCGAACAAGCACCTTGCAAAAGCATTCGGGCCGTTTTGGTTTCTTCTTCAAATTCAATTAGTTGTATGTTTCCGCCATCTCCGGCAACTGCGGGCTGAATGTATTCAGAAATGATATCATTGATTTCCAGTTCAACGTCTGAATAATCCTTTTTAACGAATGTTTTTTCGTAGGGATTCTGAAGCGGAACATAGTTTTCACTGATAATTTCCTTATCGCTTTGCAAATAATCCAGAAGATAATAACGAAGTTCCAACGCGATTTCGTTCCAGCCAGCATCCTGAATTTTTGTAATCGAAATATAATTCTCCGTTACAAAGACTTCTTTCACATAATCAAAGGAATATAATTCTTTGGCGAGAGGGAAATCTGCAACATCTTCCGCGTTTTTGGCTTCTGCAATTCCTTTGTACAATAATTTATTGGTCACAAATTTCATTACCGCCGGATTAGGCGTCATTTCCACATATAAAGTAAAAGGATCTTCTTTCTGAAATTGCAAAAGGATGGTTCCCTCATTGAGGTGGCGATTGACAATTTCTTTGATTTCATCTGCTACCATTTCCCATTCGATTCCATCCATTTTCTGAACAGCAACAAAGTTGGCAGTAATAAAAACTTTGGATACAAAAGGAAATTGCAGCAGTTCCTGAGCGAGAAGTGATTCTTCAGCGGCATCTTCTTTGCTAATTTCAAGTCCGCCTGCAGTAAGGGTTTCATCGCAAACAAATTTCA
>JAEWHB010000191.1 GCA_023388015.1 Bacteroidota bacterium | reverse complement strand
AGAGAATGGTGGGAAACAATGTTTCTCATGCCAACAATAAAACAAAACGCACTTTTGAAGTGAACTTGTTTAAGAAGAAATTTTTTATGCCCGATACCGGCGAGTGGATTACTTTGAGAGTATCTGCACACGGATTGAAAACTATCAACAAAATTGGCGTTGAAGAGGCTGTTAAACGCGGACGTAAAAACGGATTAATCGATTAATTGCATTCATCATGGCAAAGAAAGGAAATAGAGTACAAGTAATTTTGGAATGTACCGAGCACAAAGAAAGCGGAATGCCGGGAATGTCTCGTTACATCACGACCAAAAATAAAAAGAACACGCCGGACAGAATTGAACTGAAAAAATTCAATCCTGTTTTGAAAAAATACACCGTACATAAAGAAATTAAATAAATAGTTAACCATGGCAAAGAAGACCGTAGCAACCTTACAAACAGGTGCATCAAAGAAAATGACGAAAGTTATCAAAATGGTAAAATCGCCAAAGACTGGTTCTTACTATTTTGACGAGAAAGTTGTAAACGCTGATGCTGTAAACGACTTTTTCAAATAATTATATTTACAAAAATATTTGTAAAATAAATTTTAAAGGTTTTAAAGTCCACTTTTGGTGGGCTTTTTTTTATTACAACAATCCGTATCTTCGCAATCTAAAATAACTTCAAAAGTGAGCTGGTTCAAAAAAATTCTGGGAAAAGAAAGCAAAGAGAAACTTGACGAAGGTCTGGAAAAATCCAAACAATCATTCTTTGATAAACTAAGTCGTTCAGTAGCCGGAAAGTCAAAAGTTGATGAAGATGTTCTGGATGATTTAGAAGAAGTACTCATCAGTTCTGACGTGGGTGTAGAAACCACCCTGAAAATCATCAAAAGAATTGAAGAACGTGTGGCCCGCGACAAATATGTAGGCACAAACGAACTCAATCAAATATTACGTGAGGAAATAGCCGGACTTCTTTCTGAAAACAACCTTTCTGCAGCAAAAGGCTATGAAATCCCACAACAAAACGAGCCATATGTCATCATGGTGGTAGGTGTAAACGGAGTCGGAAAGACTACAACCATCGGTAAACTGGCCCATCAATTCAAAAAAGACGGAAAAAAAGTTGTTTTGGGCGCTGCCGATACATTTCGGGCAGCAGCGGTAGATCAGCTTGTCATTTGGTCAGAAAGAGCGGGAGTACCGATTGTAAAACAAGAGATGGGTTCAGACCCTGCTTCGGTTGCTTTTGATACTTTACAATCTGCAAAATCACAAGGAGCCGATGTCGTCTTGATAGACACAGCAGGTCGTCTGCATAACAAAATCAACCTGATGAATGAACTATCAAAAATCAAGCGCGTGATGCAGAAGGTTTATCCAAATGCACCGCATGAAGTTCTTTTGGTTCTCGATGGTTCCACCGGACAAAACGCTTTTGAACAAGCCAAACAATTTACCCAGGCAACAGAAGTAAGTGCGCTGGCCGTTACCAAGCTCGATGGGACTGCCAAAGGCGGCGTGGTAATCGGCATCTCTGATCAATTCCAGATTCCGGTAAAATACATCGGAGTTGGTGAGGGGATGAACGATCTTCAGGCATTTGATAAATTTGAATTCGTAGACAGCTTTTTCAAGAAATAATCTGTTTTTTTTACTTCACCCTACTAAACCTTGACTTAAATAAGTCAGGGCAATAAGTCATTTAAATTTTAAGCAAAAAAAACCTTCCGAAAGTAGAGAGCATTCGGAAGGGAGGTAAGGTTATATTTTTAGTTAGGTTAACTTAGTAATTGAGTTTATATTTTTTTCACACACACTACAAAAACGAACAATTACTAATAGAGGTTTAATTACGTTTTCAAAAGTATACTATTAATTTGAGGAAACTTCAAGGAAAAGTCCTGAAAAAAAAGGGGATTTTTCCTGTATTTTATTTCAATTATTTTTAATAAGAAATGCACCCGATTTGGGTGCATTCAAATTATCCAATAAAAAATTTTTTAATTTTATTCCGCTTTTCTCCAATCCATACGGAAAGTACAATTATCGTAATCAGAGTCAATGGTGATAAAAGTGTCGTTTATTTGTTCTCCAACCCACTTCATAACCGTTTCCTGACGTTTGGTACTGATGGTTAGATTTTTTAGTCTTGAATAATCTGTTTCCAGATTTATTTTATGCGCAGGAACAGTTTCATCCAACCTTACTACACGAAGCACAGCTTGACGATTGAATTCGTCTTCAAATGGCTCTGAAATCTCACCGTCTTGTAATCCGCCAATTGCCAAAAGCATTTTTGTATCCAGTTTGGAACGCTCTGTACGATCCTCACCTGTGTTCTGATCCATCATCTTCCCGGCGTTGAATTTGGTGTATTTGTCAACTGAATATTGAAAGGCGGCTTCTTTAAATGTCATATCACCTGCCTCTATTTTCAGGATTATCGAATCCATCTTTTGTCGGGTCAAAGCAATTTCTTCTACCGTAGGCTTTAGTTGAACCAAAATATGTCTTATGTCCAACTCTTGTCCCTTTCTTTTTTCAAGAAGTGCAATGTGGTACCCGAAATCGGTTTTAAAAGGTTCTGAAATTTCACCTTCCTGAAGATTGAAAACAACGGCATCAAATTCAGGGACCATCTGTCCGCGTTTCACATTTTGAATCAAACCTCCGTTTGAAGCAGAACCGGGATCATTTGAATACAAAATGGCTTTGGTGGCAAAACTCGCTCCCTCCTCCACTTCTT
>JAEWHB010000089.1 GCA_023388015.1 Bacteroidota bacterium | reverse complement strand
CCAAAGCGCAAAACAGCTTCGCGCACCACCATTTCTTGCATAAAACTGCCTTTGAACGAATAATTATTTATTCTAACTAAAAACATTTTTAATGCAAACCAATTATGGGTGGATATTGCTTTTATTTCTAAGCATATCCGCAAATTCGCAAATTATGATCAGCGGAAATATTCAGGATAATTATGGAATTCCGGTTCAAGAAGTAAGAATTACTGCACAAAACGCTTCGGTTTATTCAGATGCCGAAGGGAATTATTCACTACCTATTCCCAATCCCGGAAAGACAACGGTCCGACTGGAAAAAGAAGGATTCCAAACGCTGGAAGCCAGGCTGGAACTTAATGCTTCGCAGGTCAGGAATTTCATTTTGACCGAAGAAATTTACGAATTAAGCGAAACCATCATTCAACATTCTCACGAAAAAAAGATTCAAAATGCCGAAACCGTCAATGCCCAATTTTTAAAAGAAGAATTTTCGGGTTCGCTTGCCAAATCACTGGAGAAAATTCCCGGAATTCAAGCCATGGAAATTGGTTCAGGAACTTCCAAACCGGTCATTCGCGGACTTGGATTCAACCGGATTTCCGTCGTTGATAACGGAATTAAACAGGAAGGACAACAATGGGGCGCCGACCACGGACTGGAAATCAATCCTTGGAGCATTGAAAATGTGGAAATCATCAAAGGAGCCCATACACTCGAATACGGAAGTGATGCAATGGGCGGTGTGATTGCCATCAAAAACAATAAAAAACCGCTCCCCCATTCCTTTAAAGGCGAATTGAATGTAATGGGAAGATCGGCCAATCAAGCGCTGGGCTCTTCCTTTAATCTAGCGCAGAGAGGCGAAAGTTTTTATTATAAATTGTCCGGAAATTATACTGATTTCGGGGATTATTCGGTTCCGACCGATCAGATTGTTTATCTCTCACGAAACATTCCGATTTTTAACCAAAGACTGAAAAATACAGCCGGAAGAGATTATGCGGTTTCGGGGCAAATCGGCTATGTTTCATCGGGGTTTGAAACCGTGCTGAATATCAGTAATTATTATCAGAAGCTTGGCTTTTTCCCGGGCGCACACGGGGTTCCTACGCTTGATCGCGTACAGGATGACGGCGATCGGAGAAACATCGAATTTCCGTATCAAAACGTAAATCATTTTAAAATAAGCAGTGAATCTACTTTGCGTTTTAATGGAAATTCTTTGAGTTTTTTGTTGGGTTATCAGAACAATCACCGTCAGGAATGGAGTGAATTTCACACGCATTATGGAAATAATCAGCAAGCGCCACTAATAAATCCCGATTTGGAACTGGATTTTAAATTGGCAACTTATGATGCGCAGGTTAAATACCAGCATCGTTTTTCAAAGAATTACAAATGGAACTTTGGTGTACAATCGCAAATCCAATCCAATAAAATCAGTGGATACAATTTTTTGCTTCCGGAATTTGAACGCACCAATCTTTCTGCTTTTGTCATCAATAATTGGGATATTTCGCCGCAATGGAATTTGAATTATGGCATTCGTTATGATTTCACAAAACTGAAAACTTCGTCATTTTATGACCGATATTTATTTGAATTCCTGATGAATAACGGACATTCGGAATCAGAAGCCAATCAATTTGCTTTGAGAAGCACTGATTTGAATAAGGAGTATCATAATTTTAATTATTCGGCCGGGGTTTTATTTCAGCCCGATAAAAATTGGGATTTCAATCTGAATTTTGCGAGTAATTTCCGTATTCCGACTGCCATTGAACTCGGTTCCAACGGTATTCACCACGGATCATTTCGTCACGAAAAAGGAAATCCAAATCTCGATCCCGAAAATGGCTGGACTGCCGATCTGAAAATCGCTTTCCATCCGAAAGATTGGAATTTTGAACTAAATCCTTATTTCTACTATTTTCAGAATTATATTTTTCTGGAGCCGAGCGGAATTTTCTCGCCTTTGCCTCACGGTGGACAGATTTACCAATATACGCAAAGCGAAGCGCTGATTACCGGTGTGGAATTCAAAGCTGAGAAAGAATTCTTTGAAAAATTAAACGGTTTGCTTACGCTGGAATATCTCTACAACAAGCAAATCAATCCATCGGGTGATTTTCCATTGCCATTCAGTCCGCCGATGACAGTTTTTACGGAATGGAATTATCAAATTCTTCAAAATCGTGGATTTTTGGATCATTTGGAAGTTTCGGCAAATGTGAAATATACTTCAGCTCAAAAAAGAATTGCAAGAAATGAAGAAATAACGGACGGCTATACGCTTTTCGGAGCCGGACTGAAAGCTGGTTTCAAATGGAATTCCTTCCAACCGAATTTGATTTTAACGGTTCAAAATCTGACCAATGAAAAATATTATAACCACATCAGTTTTTATCGGGCATTGGAAATTCCGGAAATAGGAAGAAACATTCAGCTGATTATTCAAATTCCTTTTGGAAATTAAATTTAAACTTTAAGTAATTAATTAAACAACTAAACATCAATTAAATAAAATTAAAATGAAAAATAAAATTTTAGTAATAGCAAGTATTTTGGCAGGAACATTTGGAATGATTTCCTGTTCAAGTGATGATGAAAATGTCGATACACAAAAGCCGATAATCATTTTAAATCAACCACAAAATGAGGCCGAATTACATTTCGGAGAAAACCTTCAGATTGAAGCTGAGTTTTCGGATAATGTCGGATTGGCTTCCTATAAAATCGAAATTCACAGTGCCGGCGACGGACATACACACAAAACTTTGGTAGGAACCGAATGGTTTCACTCCGAAACGCATCCGATTTCAGGAAGTCCGACGCATTATATCGCACAAAGAAACATTTTAATTCCGGCGGAAATCAATGGAGAACCTGTTCTAGAAGGGCATTATCATTTGGGAATTTATTTGGTGGATACATCAGGAAATGAGCAACAATTCTTTGTTGAGGTTGATATTCACGAAGGGCATTAATAATCCTGTTTCTAAATAATATCGGAAGAGATTTTTCGAAAGAAAAGTCTCTTCTTTAGATTTGCAGGAATGCTTCAGGAAGTTTAATTTAGCAAATCTTAATTAGACAAAACAATGATAGCAATAGCAGACAGCGGTTCGACCAAAACGGATTGGGTGATTTTAAATCAAGATTTGACCGAAAATTTCAGAACCCAAACCATCGGGTTTAATCCTTACCACATTGATGCCAAATCCATTGAAGCAGAAATGTTCAAAAACCAAGAGCTGAAAGCCATTGCAGATCAAATCACAAAAGTTTATTTCTACGGCGCCGGTTGTTCGGCCGATTTTCTGCGTGAAATCGTAAAAAACGGTTTTAAAGATTATTTTACACAGGCTGAAATTCGTATAGACCACGATTTATTGGCAGCTTGTTATGCGGTTTATCGCGGCACTCCTGCCATTGTTTGCATTATGGGAACGGGTTCAAATGCCTGTTATTTTGACGGAGAAAATCTGAAAGAAGCTACTCCTTCCCTCGCCTATATTTTGGGCGACGAAGGAAGCGGAAGTTATATGGGCAAAAAGTTATTGCACGCATATTTTACCAAAAAAATGCCGAAACATATTGCCGATAAATTTCACGAAACCTATAATCTGACCATCAGTGAAATGAACGTAAATGTTTATCAGAAACCACTCGCAAACGCTTATTTGGCTTCGTTTAGTAAATTTGTTTACGAATACAAAGATGAGCCATTCATGCAAAATCTGATTTATACTTCGATGGAAGCATTTTTTGAAAATCAGGTTTTACCCAATCCCGAAGCAAGAGCTTCGGAAGTGAATTTCATTGGTTCGGTGGCGCATTATTACGAAGAAATCATTCGCGCGGTAGCTGCGACTTATCATTTGGAAGTCGGACATATTGTGAGAAAACCAATTGACAATTTAGTAGATTATCATAAAACCTACATTCTTTCAAAATGAAGCAAGAAGAAATCGTTGTAATTTCCTACAACACGCCGCACCGTAAAACCCAAGATGTATTGTTTCAACTGAAAGCCAGAGGATATCAAAACGTTACGGTTTTGGCATTGCCTTTTGTCCTTCGTGAAAATCCATTTAAACCGATTTATGCACACCGTCCTTCCACAGCGATTGATGTGATACCGAAAGTTTTATGTAAGCGTCTTCAATTTCGTTTTCAAGAGGTTAAAGCCGATCAAATAAATTTTTACTTAAACCAACACAAAGCCGATTTCATCTTGATTGCAGGTGCCGGATTATTGCCCGACGAATTGGTTGAAAACCATAAACTGATTAATTCCCATCCGGGTTGGCTACCCAAAGTTCGGGGTTTGGATTCTTTGAAATGGGCCATTCACAACCAGCAACCTTTGGGTGTGACTTGTCATTTTGTGGATTCGGAAGCCGATGCGGGATTTCTGATCGAACAAAGAGAAGTTCCAGTTTATGCCAACGATACTTTTCATTCGGTGGCTTATCGTCAATACGAAATCGAAATCGATATGCTGGTAAGTTCCATCGAAATCATTCCTACAAGAACTGATTTTCCTTCGCTCAGTACAACTGAATTTGAAGCCACTCGCCGAATGCCTAAATCGATTGAGGAGAATTTAATGACTGATTTTGAAGTTTATAAAAATAATTTACTAACAAATTAATCTGACTAAATTCAAAATCTTATTAGTTAAAGTCGGAAATCACCTCATTTCCAATACTTCTCTGACTACCATTCGTTGATTTTCAATCAGATTTCCTCGGAAACCGATCTCCTCTCCCACTTCAAATTCTCGGTATTGGGCAGCGTTTTCTCCAAGATTCGGAATGCTGATGATGGCTGTGTATTCAATCCCTTTATTATTGTATAGCACAATGGTTTGTCCGTCTTTTTCCTGAATGACATTGGAAATAGTTCCGGTAATGGTGGTAATTCCTTCCGTCCAGACTTCATTTTGGGTTGATGTCATTTCGCCGGATTCGGTGGCTTCAGTGTTTTGTTTGTTGGCTTCGCAAGAAAAATTGAAGAATATAAACGAAGCCATAACGCTGATGTATAAAGAGAATTTCATAATTATAGATTTTTAAGTTAAACGAATTTAAAATATTTTATTCAAATTTTTGACCAAAACTGTAACAACTAAGAATTACCTTTCGTCTTTTGTGCAGAAACTGATTACCGAATTGAAAATATTTCAGTTAAATAGCGAACAAGAATTGTTGAAACAATGTCAGAAAGGCGATCGTCAGTCGCAAATGACTTTGTACAAAAAATATGCGCGCGCTATGTACCAGGTAAGCAGAAACATAATTAAAGACGAGATGAAAGCCGAAGAAGCCATGCAGGACGCATTTTTATCGGCATTTGAAAAACTGGACGAAT
>JAEWHB010000047.1 GCA_023388015.1 Bacteroidota bacterium | reverse complement strand
AGAATTCTCACCATTCCGTATTCTGCCGGTGTTTCAAAAGTTGGCCCTTGAAGGCCCATATAAATTCCTTCTTTGACTTCGATGTTGTTTTCATTTCCGTAATTCACCACGAATTCACGCATTTTTCGGTCATAAGGTTCCGACATATCCACAAAGCGCGGTCCCAATTCATCCAAATTTTTTCCGTGAAGCGGATGTTCCGGCATCATATTGATATGGTCGCGAATCACCACCGCATCTCCTACTTCATAGTTGGGATTCACGCCACCACTGGCATTGGACAATACAACTTTTTCGATTCCCAATCCTTTGAAAACACGCATCGGGAAAGTCACTTCTTTCATCGAATAACCTTCGTAAAAATGAAAACGGCCAGCCATCATCAGCACAGGACGTCCTTCAATCTTTCCGTAAATCAAACTTCCTTTATGCCCTTCCACAGTAGTCTGGGGAAAGTTTGGAATATTTTTATAGTCGATAACAACTTTGTCCTGAACTTCGTTTTGAAGTTTCCCAAGTCCCGAACCCAATACAATCACATATTCAGGCTGTTCCGCCAAAAACGGGCGGATGTATGCTACCGCTTCTTTAATTTTTTCTAACATAATTCAATAATTTATCCCTGAAGCCGTCAAAATCATTTAATTCGACTTCAATTGGCAAATAAAACAAATTTTCTATTAATGCCGACTCATCTTTCAGCCGCATATAGTCTTTTTCGGTCGTGAGAATGATTTTATGCAAAGCCGGAATTTTGTCAAATTCATCGTCAATCCGCTGTACATCGGCCATTGAAAAATTATGATGATCCGAAAACTCCAGATGATGAACGGTTTTAAATCTAAGTTTCACAAAATCTACAAATGGTTTTGCTTTGGCGATTCCGGTTACCAACACCACTTCGTATTCGCCCCATTCGTCGGACTCCAGCGTAAAACGGTTTCCGATGGCAGAATTCGAATAAACTACTTTGGAGAAAAATACTTGCTGATTGGGTTTCGGATGAATTTTATGCAGAATAGCGTCACGCTTTTTCACTGAAAAGGCATCGGGGCATTTCGTAACGATGATAATGTCTGCTCTTCTGGCACCCGACCTCGGTTCGCGCAGATTTCCTGCCGGCAAAAGATAATCAGACGTATAAGGATCGTTGAAATCGGTTAACAAAATCGAGAATCCAGGTCTTACTTGCCGATGCTGAAATCCGTCGTCCATCAAGATAACTTCGGATTTATAGAAATTAACCAGATGACGGATTCCGATTACACGGCTTTCTGAAACCGCTACCACAATTTTATTTTTGAAACGATTGAAAAACTGTAGCGGCTCATCGCCAATATCATATACCTTGGAACTGTAATTGGCAATCACCAGCCCCGAAGTTTTTCTTCCATAACCTCGACTCAGCATGGCCGTCTGGAATTCATCTTTCAAAATATCGGCAACCATCATCACATGCGGCGATTTCCCGGTTCCTCCTACCGAAAGATTTCCTACACAAATTACAGGATTTCTGAATCGAACGGAACGCAATAATCCGGTTTTATAAGCCAGATTTCGAAGCGAAACCCCAATCCAGAAAAGCCCTGAAAGCGGAAGTAAAAGTTTTCTCCAGTTCATAATTTTTAACGAAGCGCAAATTTAAGACTTTCACAACGCTTTATTCTCCCAAATTCATGAATTTTATCAACCATTACCGATAACTTATCCCAAAATTCTTCAATTCTTCTGATTTTGAAAATTATCTGTAATTTAACCCCATGTTTGAAGCCCGTTTTCCACAAAGAATCATCTGTCTGACCGAAGAAGGAACCGAAATTTTATATGCAATCGGCGAGGAACACCGTCTGGTTGGTATCAGTGGATTTACCCGTCGGCCGCCAAAAGCACGAAAGGAAAAACCAAAAGTTTCCAATTTCATTGATGCGAATTTTGATAAAATCCTGGAACTCCAACCGGATTTGGTCGTGGGCTATTCCGATTTGCAACGTGATATCGCATCGGAATTGATTAAAAACGGTATCAATGTTTTCATTTTCAACCATCGAAGTATTAACGAAACCCTGAGCATGATTTTGCAGTTCTGCTCGCTCATCGGCAATGAAAAGCAAGGAAGAGAACTTGTGGAGCAATACATTTACAATTTGGATGCGGCCAAAGAATCCGCCAAAAGTTTCCCTTATCGCCCCAAAGTCTTTTTTGAAGAATGGAACGATCCGCTGATTTCTTCCATCCAATGGGTAAGCGAATTGATCGAAATATGTGGTGGCGAACTTTGCTTTCCGGAAATTGCCGATAAATCATTGGGAAAAGACCGTATCCTCGACCCTCATTTGGTCATTGAAAGAAATCCCGATATCATCATCGGTTCTTGGTGCGGAAAAAAATTCAAACCCGAAAAAGTAAAAGCACGGAAAGGCTGGGAAAATATCAATGCGGTTAAAAACAATCAATTATATGAAATAAAATCCGAAATCATTCTTCAACCGGGACCGGCTTGCCTCACCGATGGAATCAAGGAAATTCAAAAGATTTACCGGAATTATTTCGAAGAAATAAAAAACCCACATTAAATTCCGGATTTGATTTTCCTAAATTTAATCAATCCCATTTACAGAATGGAATTTGCCAAAACAAATCCTTAAAATTGGATATTTTACTCATTTGTTTATTTTTGTGAAAATAAAATTTTGAATCCGTTCCGGATTTTACCATAAACACAACACATGAAAAGCAAATTATACGTATTGATTCCTGTTTTCTTAATTACAATTACCGCCATTCTCGTCGGACTTGAATTTATCTTTGGAATCATTCCGGAAGATGTGTTGTTCGGAGCCCGTTGGATTACGCTGCTGAGCCTGGTTTATTATTGCATTAAAAAACGTTCGCTTACGACTTGGATTCTCTTCAGCATCGTGCTAGGAGCTGTACTCGGGTATGATTATCCGGCTCTCGCACGTTCCCTTCATCCACTCAGTCAGGGATTCATACGATTGGTAAAAACCATTGTCGGACCGATTTTATTTGCCACCTTGGTTTATGGCATCGCCGGTCATTCTGACTTGAGACAAGTCGGACGAATGGCCTGGAAATCACTGCTTTATTTTTACACCGCCACCACCATTGCCCTTTTCATTGGACTTCTTGCCATCAACATTACACAAGCCGGAAAAGGAATCGATATTTCAAATGTTCCAAGTACAGAATTGCCCGATAAATCCGATGCAGTTTCACGTTCCGATCAAGCAGAACTTGCCGATCTCCCGGAAAATGTCCATTGGATTTTCAAGACAACTGCGTTCTTCCGTGATGTATTCCCGGAAAATATCATCAAATCCATTCATGAAAACAAGGTTCTGCAAATCGTAGTTTTCGCAGTTGTGTTCGGTATTGGACTTGCCTTGGTGGAAGAAAAGAAACGAAAACCGCTCGTCGATCTGATGGAAAGTTTAGCCGAAACCATGTTTAAATACACCAATATCATCATGTATTTTGCGCCTATCGGTGTGGGAGCCGCGATGGCTTATACGGTCGGTCACATGGGAATTGAGATTCTCAAAAACCTGATAATGTTATTGTTAACTTTATATGGAGCTTTAACGATCTTCCTGCTCGGCGTACTTCTGCCGATTGCGCTTTACATGAAAGTTCCGATCCGTAGATTCATTTCCGCACTTAAAGAACCCGTTTCCATTGCCTTTGCGACCACCAGTTCCGATGCTGCTTTGCCTAAAGTGATGAAAAACATGGAAGATTTCGGGGTTCCGCGAAGAATTGTGTCCTTTGTAGTGCCGACCGGCTATAGTTTCAACCTCGACGGAACAACGCTTTACCTTTC
>JAEWHB010000026.1 GCA_023388015.1 Bacteroidota bacterium | reverse complement strand
TCGTCCACACGGGTAATTCCAACGTCGATGACAACAGCACCTTCTTTGACCATATCGGCAGTTAAAAATCCGGGAACACCCAATGCTGTAATGACAATATCCGCATGATTGGTATAATAAGATAAATTCTCAGTATTGCTATGCGTCAAGGTTACGGTACTGTTTCCGGGAAAATCCTTGCGCCCCATCAAAATGCTCATCGGCCTTCCCACGATTCGGCTTCTTCCGATGATTACTGCATGCTTTCCACGCGTCGGGATATTGTACCGGTCGAGCATTTCCAAGATTCCGAACGGTGTTGCCGGTAGGAATGTACTCATATCAAGCGCCATTTTCCCGAAATTCGTCGGATGAAATCCGTCCACGTCTCGTTTAGGATTGATGGCTTCGATGATTTCTTCCTGATCAATCTGCGCCGGAAGCGGAAGCTGAACAATAAATCCGTCAAGGTTTTCTTGGGTATTTAATTTTTGAATGACTTCCAATAATTCGGTTTGAGAAACGGTATTGGGCAATTTCACCAAAGAAGATTCAAATCCCACTTGCTGACAATCTTTGATTTTATTGTTGACGTAAGTCTGACTTGCACCGTCATTTCCTACTAAAACCGCTGCCAAATGAGGTTTGCGTTTTCCTTCTTTTACAGCAACTTCAACCGATTCCTTGATTTCTTGTTTGATTTCCTTTGCGAGTTTGATTCCGTCCAAAATTTGCATGCCCAAAATTTTTTGCAAAGGTACGAATCGTAAAGCGAACTGCGAAGTTCGAAGTTGGCAAAGTTGGTTTAATAAAAGCAGTATATATTCTATCGCTTATTAATTCTAATATTTTATATTGAATCCATTACTCTTTAACATCTAATAATTCTCTCAAATAAACACTGTCTTTTTCATCTAAAAAATAATAATTCTCATTAATATTAACTCCAAACAGGTTTCCGCAAATTACTGAAGTCACTTCAGACTGTTGATTATAAAAATAAATTTTAAAACGAGTATCCAAGCTCTTTAACGTGTCATTTTTGACTTCAGCTGAATTAATTAAACTCTGAACTCTTTGAATTTCATCTTTTTCTGTAAATATTTTCTCTTTTAAAACCTTAGAAAACACTTTATTAAACTCATTACACTTTACACTGGAGATTGTAGTTATATATGGATTTACATATATTAATTTAATTTTAGAAATATCACCCACATATTCACTTTTCGAAGAGCTATTGAATCCAAATAAAATAATAAAGCAAAATGTTACAACTATAATTTCATATAAATATCTTTTCATTTCTGCCTAATTTAGGCAAATTTAGATTAATAATCTTTCATACTCCACATTAAATTTAATGTACTTTTTAACACGAAATTTCGGAAATCGAATTTCAAACTTCGATTTTGTGGCATTGCTAAACTTCTCTTTGTTACATTTGTGCTCTTATTCGAATTCCGAACTAAATGAAAAAAATTGCCATCATCGGTGGAGGAGCTGCCGGATATTTCACTGCGGCCAATCTTGGAAAAGAACGGGAAAGCCAAACGGTTTTGTTTGAGCAGTCTTCGGCGCCTTTGCAGAAAGTCCGGGTTTCGGGTGGCGGAAGGTGCAATGTGACACACGCTTGTTTTGATCCGAAAGAATTGGTGGAATTTTATCCGCGTGGAAAAAAGGAATTACTGAGTGTTTTCCATAAATTTCAGCCGGGCGATACGATGGAATGGTTTGAAAGCCGAAAAGTTCCGCTGAAAATTGAGGACGACAACCGGGTTTTCCCCATTTCCGATAATTCGATGAGCATCATTGAATGCCTGATGGCGGAAGCCGAAAAAAATCAGGTGGAAATTCGGCTCAATGAAAACGTTCAGAAAATTATGCCTACAGAAAATGGCTTTTTGATTCAATCTAAATCGGGTGGTTACGAATGTGAAAAGGTCATTTTCACGCCGGGAAGTAGCGTGAAGTCAATGGAAATCCTGAGGAATTTAGGACATAAGATTGTCAAACCCGTTCCTTCGCTTTTTACGTTCAACATCAAAGATGAACGATTGAAAGATCTGATGGGCATTAGTTTTGAATGGGCAGATATTTCGATTCCCGAATTAAAAATGGAGGCGGAAGGTCCAATGCTCATCACGCATTGGGGACTGAGCGGTCCGGGAATTCTGCGGCTTTCGGCCTGGGGTGCTCTGGAATTGCATAAATTGAATTATGAATTTGAAATCAAAATTAATTTCATTCAGAAAGACAAAGATGAATGCTTAGCTCTTTTAAATGAATTCAAATCGGAACATGCAAAGAAATCGGTTAATAAAATTAATCCTTTTTCGTTTCCGAAGCGTTTTTGGCATCGGATTCTGGAAGTTTCAAAGGTTCCGGCAGATTTGAATTATTCGAATTTGAATAAAAATCAAATCATGCAAATTTCGGCTGAACTGACCGAAGGGATTTACAAAGTCAAAGGGAAAAGTACTTTTAAGGATGAATTTGTAACGGCTGGCGGCGTGGATTTGCGCGAGATCAATTTCAAAACGATGGAAAGTAAGGTTTTGCCCAATTTCTATCTGGCCGGGGAAATTCTGAACATTGACGCCATTACAGGCGGATTTAACTTTCAGGCTTGCTGGAGTGAAGGGTTTTTGATTTCGGAAGCTTTGAAAAGTTAGAGGTTTCAGGTTTAAAATTTCAGGTTCAAAGTTTTTCGGTACGGTCGGAGTTATTCATTTTAAATTTAAATAGTTAAGGTCGATCCTGCCATAACACTCTGCGTCAGCAGTCTGCCGGGACGGATAATACTCAAGTCTTCATACTTTTTTAACCACAAAGGGCACAAGGCTTTCACACTAAGGTCACAAAGAGATGTCTTAATACTTGATACTTAAATCTTAATACTTTTTTAACACACTTGTCCGCCGTAGGAGGATAGTTTTTGTTGCAGGCGGAAATGAGTTAACATAGCCTTCATAGCTACTTTGCGTAGAACATAGTTTTTTTACTGAATTAGTTCGATAAAGTTTCAATCTTAATTTTTTACATGACAACTTACTACTCAATCCTTTTAACCACAAAGGACACAAGGTTTTCACACTAAGGTCACAAAGAGATGTCTTAATACTTGATACTTAAATCTTAATACTTTTTAAATGCGCCAGGGATATGGAGGGCAGCGACCGTAGGGAGCTGGTCTCGGCTCAGCCGAGACGGAACCCCGGAGTAGCCCGGCCGCCGTGCCCGAAAAGCACGGTGGGGCGCCCGGAAAATAATTGGTAAAAGCATTTTAAATTTATTATGTATGCATAGTATTTCATTTTTATTTTCTACATTTGTTTACATATACTTAACATTTATAAATCTAATTAGTACATGAGAAGAGTTTATTTAATTGCGCTCTTGTTGGGATTAGGGACTTCTGCTTTTGCGGGAGGTTACCGTGTGTCTTTTCAAGGCGTCCGTCAGGCGTCTATGGGTTTAACAAGCGTAATGCACGCCCGTGATGCAAGTATTGCATTTTACAACCCGGCAGGGCTCGCATTTGTGGATAGCAAAGTGAGTATTGCAGCGGGTGGATTTGGAATTATTAACAATGTGAAATGGCAAAATGCCAGCACCTTGGAATCGGCTGAAACAGACAGCCCATTGGGTACACCGATTTATTTTGCAGCGTCTTATCGACCTGTTGATGCGGTTACGGTGGGTGTGAGTTTCACAACACCGTTTGGAAGTACCGTCACATGGCCAGAGGACTGGGCAGGAAAGGCAAACATCACAGAGATTTCGATGAAATCTTATTTCATCCAGCCAACGGTTGCGGTTAAATTTAACGAATGGTTCAGTGCGGGCGCGGGATTTATTTACGCGATGGGTTCTGTGAATTTGCAAAGAACAATGAGCGTGGGTGGAAACGACATCGGTCTTGAAATAGAAGACACTGACGCGCATGGTTTAGGATTTAACATTGGTGCTTATTTCCGTCCGACTGATAAAATGAACATTGGTTTGGCTTATCGTTCGAGGATTGACATGAAAGCGAATTATGGTGAAGTTATGTGGAGCGATGTTCCTACGGGACTCTCTACCACGATGCCTTTTTCAACAAATGAGTTCAATGCGATGTTGCCTTTGGTTTCTGAATTTTTGGCCGGATTCTCTTATCAGGCTACCAACAAATTGATGTTGGCCGGTGAAGTTTCGGTTCATGGTTGGGGACGATACAGAAATCTGGACATCCAATTAACAGATACCGACACTGGAGCTATTTATGATTCTAAGGCGACTAAGAATTTCATCGACCGCGCGGTTTGGAAAGTGGGGGGTGAATACCAAGCAACCGATATGTTGGCAATCCGTTTGGGATATTATTTCGACGAATTTGTTTCACCTTCTAACTATTGGTCACCAGAAACCCCAGATACTTCCCGTCATTCCATCAATGGTGGTTTAGGGTTTACATTCGGTGGGTTTAATGTGGATGCGTTCGGACAATACACCATGGGCGTTGAGCGATATGTAGACAATATTGAAACCGGATTTAAAGGAGACGTGAACCTTACGGCAATTTCCTTTGGTTTAGGACTTTCTTATAACTTTAACTAATGAGAAACATGAAAAATTTATCAAAAATATTTATAGCCTCTTCTCTTGTGGTTTTGGCAAGTTGCGAACCTGATTTTGACAATCCGGTAGAAGACATCGTAGTTTCATCGGGCGAAGCCAATTTCAGCAAATATGTTGCATTGGGAAACTCTCTGACTTCAGGTTTTTCTGACAATGCATTATTTATCAGCGGACAAGAAAATTCTTATCCTAATATGTTGGCGAACCAATTTGCCATGGCCGGCGGAGGCGCTTTTTCCCAGCCTTTGATGCAGGATGACATAGGTGGGTTTACAGATTTAGGCGTAGCAGGAAGACTGACTTTGCAATTGATTTACGGTAGCCTTACACCGGTTCCCTCTACTCCACAATCTCCTTTGACGCCTGCAAGCGGCGGACCTTTTGGAAACATGGGTGTTCCGGGTGCGAAGTCTTATCATCTGGTAGCACCGGGATACGGTAGTCCGGCAGGAATTGGGACAACTGCCAATCCTTATTTTGTTCGATTTGCCTCATCACCGACAACTTCTGTTTTGGCTGATGCTGCGGCGCAACAGCCAACCTTTTTCACGCTTTGGATCGGAAACAACGATGTGCTTTCTTATGCAAGCGGCGGTGGAGTTGGTGTAAACCAAATGGTTGAAGGTAATACAGATCCGACTACTTATGGGGGAAGCGATATTTCGCATCCGGATGTAGTAGCGGGTTCCATTCAGATGATTCTTCAGAAACTGGTAGCGGAAGGTGGAGCAAAAGGAGCGATTGCGAATATTCCATCTATCACTGATATTCCTTATTTCACTACCGTTCCATATGCGCCATTGAGCCCTGCCAATTCGGGATTTGGGCCCATGATTCCTGCATTAAATGCACAGTTTGGACAATTGAATGCCGTTTATGATTATTTAGGAGTTCCTGAAAGAAAAGTTGTATTCAGTACCAATTCTGCAAGTGCAGTAGTTATTCAAGATGAAACGCTTGCGAATTTGGAGATTCCA
This sequence comes from Bacteroidota bacterium, assembly GCA_023388015.1. Classification (GTDB taxonomy): domain Bacteria; phylum Bacteroidota; class Bacteroidia; order Flavobacteriales; family Weeksellaceae; genus Moheibacter. Next base: position 5,015 of record JAEWHB010000026.1, on the reverse strand, counting down.
ATCCGTGATGTACTGATGAGTCAAGGCATGGATGCCGGAACAGCAACTGTTCTGGGGAGGACTTATGGTCAATCTCGTCAGGCAACTGCCGAAGATTTGTTGGTTTTCACATCTCAAACCATAATTGGTCAGATTAATGCGGAAAGAGTTGCTGAATTGATGGCAATGGGTGTTCCACAAGAACAAGCTGCTCAGTTATCTGTAAACGGAATCACTTACCCATTACAAGATCAATGGGTTTTAATTCCAAGTGAAAAACAAGAAGTTATAAATGCTACAAATGCTTACAATACGGCCATTGCTCAATTGGCAGCAGATTATGACCTTGCACTTGTAGATGCACATAGAGCCATGCAAACCTTGAGTCTTGAATCCGGAATTATCCATTTTGGAAACACTTATACCATAACTTATGTGAGTGGTGGTGCATTTTCATTGGATGCCGTTCACTTGACTGGAAAAGGATATGCCATTGTTGCGAATTATTTTATTGATGCAATCAATAGAAAATATGGCTCAACTTTAAGAAATGTAAATCCCAATAATTATCCGGGCGTGGTCATTCCTTAAATGATTTAGCCTTTTTAAAATCTAAAAACGTCTTCCAATGGAAGGCGTTTTTTTGTATCTTTATATTCCAACCAACTTAAGATGAAAAATCAGCCATTCATCGCACCTCTAACCGGGCTGATGCTCGGCATACTCTTCGCTGAATTCTTCCCTCTTCAGGGTTTAGCGAATGGCATAAAACTTTTGATTTTTTTATTCTTTGTAGTTTTTTTCATTTATTTCGGATTTAAACGATATGATTTCTTTTGGATTTCGATGGTCTTCTTGATTTGCGGATGGATGTTTACTTCGAATTTTAATTCTCAACAGCCAATTCCATCCCAGAAGATTGGATCCGAGGCAAATGTGAAATTGCAAATTGAGGAAATCTATCGTCCTTCCGCTAAATTCCGAAAATACAAAGCCAAAATCCTGCAAATTGATTCATTAATAAGTAATAATTATGTGCTTTTGTATTGGCGAAAAGAAAATCAGGAACTTTATCCGAATGATGAAATCTGGTTACCTGCCGAAATTCTTCCTACTCAAAAACCGCTCAATCCGCATCAGTTTGATTATTCTAAATGGTTGCGGCGGCAAAAGATTCATTACACAATTTTTTCCGACACGGTTTATGAAAAAATCAAATCCGGGAATTCTATTGCGTTCAAAACTTCGGTTTACAAAAGAAAAACCCATCGGAAATTAATCGAAAATGGCTATACAAAATCTTCCGCCGACCTCATCGGAGCGATGCTACTTGGCGACCGCACGGAAATGGATCCCGAAACTGAAGATAATTATCGGAAAACCGGCGTGGTGCATATTATCTCCATTTCAGGGCTACATGTGATGATGGTTTATTCCATTTTTATGATTTTGCTCTATCCGTTGGTTTACCTGAAAAACGGAAAATTAATCCGGATTCTTTTGAGTTTGACTTTGATCTGGAGTTTTGTGACTTTTGTAGGATTTCAGCCGCCGGTTCTGAGGTCTGCTGTAATGATTTCGGTTTATTATATCACCGTTAGCTTTCGGCGGAAACCCAATATTTACCATACATTGGCGGTTTCTGCTTTCATTTTGTTGTGGATCAATCCGAATTTCCTGTTTGATGTGGGATTTCAACTGAGTTTTGCAGCGGTATTTTTCATTGTTTATCTACATCCGATATATCAGAAACTATTCAGACCTAAATCTAAATTATCTAAAAACATAATTGCATTTGTCGGAACGAGTGTCTCAGCCCAATTGGGTACGATGCCCTTTACCGTTTTGTATTTTAATCAGACTTCAGGGTTATTTCTGGCGGGAAATGTCCTGATGATCATTGCATCTTATTTTATGATGGCCGGCGGAATGCTCGCACTAATTTTTCTGGAACTTAACTGGAATTTTGAATGGTGGATTTCTTTATTTAACAGAATCATTGAAGCCTGCAATTCCTATATTCGCTGGCTTTCATCGTATGATTCGCTGGTTTTTGAAAATATTTCTTTTACACCGCTGGAATCTGTTCTGATTTTATGTTTGCTAATTTTAATTGGAATTATATGGAAAAAACCCAGCTTTCGAAATGTTCTGACTGCTTTTATGCTGATTGTTTGTTTTCAGGTTCAACAAATGATTCAGCAGGAGAAATTCAGTCGTAAAAAGGAAATGATTGTCTTTCATCAAACCCGAAATTCGGTCATCGGCATCCGAAACGGGCACCAACTTGATGTTTATCTGATGGATAATTCAGATTCGGTAAATATTGAAAAATACTTGATCAAACCTTATGTAGTTAAAGAGGATATTAAGAATTATAATTTTAGAGATTTAGAAGAAATTCAGCATTTAACTTATTTCAAATCAGTTAATTCCATTTATTTAGAAGGAAAACATCTGGCGCGGTTATCTGAAAATCAAAAGGAGATTCAGATTACTGCCGATTATTTATTGGTTCAGCATAATTCGGAAATCAATAAGGAATTTCTTGATCCTGAAACCCAAATCATTGTGGACGGAAGTAATTATCCGAATCATTTAAATGATTTAGAAATTCCCGTTTGGAACACGCGTGAAAAGGGAGCTCTGATAATACCTATAAAGCCAAATTCTCCAAAAGCTGGGTTTTTGGCATATAACCTAAAAGCAATTTTTCCAAATTTCCTTTCTGATTGATGACCGCATAGGCCGGATAAGAAAGTTTTCCGCGAAGCGAAAAATAAGCAAAGGAATTGACTCCTCTGCCGCCGGTTTGCGGACGTACATATTTATAAGTTTTGCCTCGGAAAGAAACTTCTTCTTTGGATTCGGCATCAAATTTCACCGGAATATAGTTCTCATTGAGGTGTTTTACTACTTCTGCTTCCTTGAAAGTGGAAGCATCCATCTTTTTACACCAACCACACCAGCTGGTGTAGAAATCGATGAAAAGCGGCTTTTCGGGGTTCCTTTTCATTTCAGCTTCGGCCTGTTCCAAAGTCAGCCAGTTGATATCCTGCGCTGATAATGAAATGGAGAAAAGGACGAAGAAAAATCCAAAGACGAACTTATTTTTCATTTGAAATTCAATGATTTAGAAATGCAAACTTACGAATTACCTGATTCCGTGCATTAATTTTTTCATAACCGGACTCAACAACATCGCAATACATCCCATAATAATCGGCACGATCGCAAATAATGCAAAAAACCATCCGATAGAGTGCTCTTCAGAAATTTTATCAATCATTCCTCCCATCGTTCCTGCTGATTTCTGACCCACTGCAATTGCCAGGTACCAAACTCCAAACATAAAACCGATCATACGCGGTGGAACCAGTTTACTTACATAAGAAAGTCCAAGTGGCGAAAGACATAATTCTCCCATGGTATGGAAAAGATAAGCCAAAATAAGGAAAACAATACTCACTTTTGCCGTCATAGCTCCTTGCGGAATGTCCCAGGCACCAAATGCCAAAATTCCAAATCCGATTCCTAATAAAATCAATCCGAAACCGTATTTCATTCCTGCGCTCGGGTTGTATTTACTTTCCCACCATTTTGAAAACAAAGGTGCCAGTGAAATGATGAAGAAAGAGTTCAGAATCGCAAACCAAGAAGCATCAATGGTATTTCCCGGCTCAGAGAATTTGTTGTACAATCTGAATAAAACAAAAAACCAGATTCCGACAAAAGCAATTCCCAAAATGATATTGGACAAACTGATTTTCTTAAAGGTCTGACCAAATAATTTAAACAAAACCCAAGTAATGATAATCAAAGGTACAGTCGTAAGCAAGGCATCTACAATTTTAAAAATCATAGCCGAAGAACCTACCAATTCACGGTCGGTATAACTATCAGCAAAAATTGTCATAGAACCCAAAGACTGTTCAAATGCCATAAAGAAAAATACGGTAAACAGTCCACAGAAACAAACCGCGATGATTCGGTCACGGGTAATAGTGGAATATCTTGAAATTCTTGAAATCAATAAAAACAAAAATAAAACCAGCGCGACAAGCACTACAAAATTGGTTCCGCTCAAATCCCCTACTGTAAAGGGTAATAAGTTTATATTCTCAATTTTCTCCAAAGGATCATTGAATAAATACAGCAATCCACCTACTGCGGAAAGTATAATTAATACATAATCAAATATTTTGAAAGGATTTCTTTTGTCCGTTGCATCATCGATTACGATGGCAGCTCCGGCCGGTTGAATTACTTCGTCTTTGGCGTCTTCAACAGAAACTTCGTCTGATGTAATTTTAACTTTGGAAGGCGGACCTCCGATGTCACCAAAAATCGGTTTGGCCAACCAGAATTGCAAACAACCCAGCATCATGAAAATACCAGCCAATCCGAATCCCCAAGACCATCCGAAGTTCTCTCCCAAATAACCACAAAGCATCATTCCAAAGAAAGCTCCGGCGTTTACACCCATATAGAAAATAGTGTAAGCACCGTCTTTCTTCTCATTTTTCCCTTTGTACATGGTAGAAATAATGGAAGTAATATTGGGTTTGAAAAATCCGGTTCCGATTACCAAAAGCGCTAAACCAAGATAAAAGAAAGGTTTGGTTTCAATCGCCATGGAGGCATGTCCCAATGTCATGATGACACAGCCAATCACAACCGCTATGCGATAACCGGTAAATTTATCGGCAATATAGCCCCCGATCAAAGGAGTCAGGTATAATAAAGAACCATACGTACCGATCAATGCCAGCGCATTTTCACGCGCCCAACCCCATCCGGGATTGTCATCGAGCATGGCGGCAGTTAAGAACAGAACTAATAAAACCCTCATTCCGTAGAAAGAAAATCTTTCCCACATTTCTGTAAAAAACAATACAAATAAGGTGGACGGATGTCCTAAAACCTGGGATTCAAAAATCGCGTCTTGCTGATTCTTCATAATTTTAATTTTTCAAAAACCGAAAGTAAAAATATTTTTCCAATAAAGAAGCCCGTTTTGCAATTAAACGGGCTTT
>JAEWHB010000189.1 GCA_023388015.1 Bacteroidota bacterium | reverse complement strand
TTTTTCCTTCTGCATTTGGAATAACGGTAGGGTCGCTACCCTCCATTACTGCAACGCAAGAGTTTGTTGTACCTAAGTCGATTCCGATTATTTTACTCATCTTCAGTATGTTTTTATAATTTTATTTTAAATGATTTCCCTCTTAAAGTCAAGTTTTATGCCAACGGACGAATTATTCCGATTTGTCAGAATACAGTGACAGATTGACATATTTTGTTGAAAATGTTGTAGGGCGTGTCCCCGTTGCGATTCAGAATTTAGAATAAATTGAATTTTTTCCGCAACGGCGTCGGGCTATCCTCTTCAATTTTTTCTTCCCTTTGACTTCGAGAATCTCAGTCAACGGTCAGAAAAGGATTTCCGCTACTATCCCTCACGCGAAGCGAGTTATAAATTAATATTCGTATAATTATTTGGAAGTGAGAATTTGAAGTAATTCATTAAAAGTACTTTCTCCTTTGTCCTGATTGTACCAAACTTGAAGATCTTTATGAAACTCATCTGCGGTATAACTTTCAGGATCCGATTTGTGTTTGTCCAGCATTTCCATTCCGGCTTTCGGACGTGGTCCAAAGCGGAATAATTCCTTTCCGTTGGCGTCAATTCCCACATACATCGGAATCGACCTTGCACCATCAGTCAGATAAGCATCCATCAACTCGGGATTTTCATCACGAAAAACGATTTTCTGAGTTACACCCAATTCTTCCATGATTTTGTTGACAATCGGCATGCTTTGCGCCGCATCGCCACACCAGCCTTCGCTGATGACCAAAAGAGAAAAATCAGTATTTACCGATTTGAGCTGTTCTTTTTGGGCTTCGCTTAATTCAAAAATTTTGTTTAACCTGTCAATTCGTTTCAGGTTCATTGAATAATATTGCGCGAAACCTTTTTCATCACCGGACTGCTCAATTTCCTGAAGCGTTTTTTCGACTTTGGTTAAATAATCAGAATAAGAATATCCTTTTTCAAGGTAATTTGATAAGTTCATTTTAAATTTTTTTAAGCAGGATAAACCCATTTCAATCGAGGCGATTCAGCCGGAATGATAATTCTTTCTGCAATCCGATCCAATCTGTCGGGAAGTTTCATAATGTAATCACGTGCTTTTTCTGCTTCTTCATTTAGATTGACAATTTTGTCGATGTTCCACAAATTAATCAGTTTGCGAATGATGTCCACATAATCCAATGAAGTATAAACGCCCAAGCGCTGTGCAGAGTCCGAGAAAATTTCAAACGCGCGACCCATAGGCTCACCCGATTCTCTCAGGAAATGTGCCGGCATCACGATTTTCAATTTCAACATATGCTGGAAAGCCAACATCATTTCACTTGGATCGACTTCAAAGATTCTTTTTACAAACTCAACATAGGCCAAATGGTGTCGCATTTCGTCTCCCGCAATGATTTTACACATTCGTGCCAAACCTTTTGCACCGTACTTTTTGGCAATTTCCGATACGCGATTGTGCGAAATATAAGTTGCCAGTTCCTGAAAACTCGTATAAACGAAATTTTTATAAGGATCGTGGCTCGTTCCGATGTCAAATCCGTCCGCAATTAAATAATGGGTCGATATTTCAACTTCGCGCATATTGATTCGGCCTGACAGGTAAAGAAATTTGTTCAAAACATCCCCGTGGCGGTTTTCTTCTGCCGACCAAGCACGGAACCATTTGGACCAACCATTGCGGTTCTCTTGATCCACACCTTCAATTTCCATAATCCAGGATTCATAGGAGGGAAGCGCCTCCTCGGTAATGGTATCACCAATTAAAGTAATCCAGAAATCATAGGGAAGTTCTTTTGACAATTCTCTTAATTCGGTTATCTGATCAAAAAATTTATCGGAATTGGAATCAGGAAGGAAATCAGTCGGTTGCCATATTTTTTCGGGACTAATGAGAAATTTCTCCATATAATCATCTACATCTTTGTCGATGAAATTCATTACTTCCAAACGTACATTTTCTCGCTTTGTCATGGTATTAATTTTCGAGTTTTGATTCAATTGCTTCTCTCACTTTTTGCATTAACGCTTCAAAATCATAATCTTTTGGAGAAATGGGAGCATGTACATCCAAAGAGAAGCTTGTCCCCAAAGATAAAGGAAAATAGCCGTTTTTTACAATTTTCCAAGAATTATTAATGGTAATCGGAACAATCAATGCTGAGGGAGCAAACTTGATCAGCATTTTCACTCCATTGTCGTGAAAGGGTTTGAGTTTCCCGTCGCGACTGCGGGTTCCTTCGGGGAAAATGGCAGCTGAACGTTTATGTTTCTCTATGTATTGGGATAATTTTTTAATTTCCGGAAGTGCTTGACGCGAATCCTTACGATCAATAAGCACTGAACCACCTCTTTGCAGATTGTATGAAACACTCGGAATTCCTTTCCCTAGTTCTATTTTACTGATGAATTTCGGATGAAAATCCGCCAAATACCATTCAATCGGAGAAATATCAAAAATACTCTGGTGATTGCTCACAAAAATAAGCGGAACCCCTTTGGGTAAATTTTCTTTTCCTCTGAATTTATGAGAAGTCCCCAAAACTTTAGTACACATAATCAATAGCCAGTTCATGATTTTTACCGAATTGTGATGTGCCTGATATCCGCCCAGATTATAACAAAGCCATTGCACAATGTGCATCAAAACTAAAGTTAGTCCGAAGAAAAAATAATAAATAACGGAAACGGGATAGGAAATTATTTTCATTATTTTATTGAAGAACTGCCAGACTTTATTTCCGGCAGTGATTTTATTTTTTAGTTAAATTCTTTTTTTAATCGTTCAATTTTTGCTTGAAGTTCGTCTTCTTTCCATTCGAAATCCGAAATTTCATCCAAATTTGTTTTAACTGAAAAATAGAATTTTATTTTGGGTTCGGTTCCTGAAGGACGCGCCGCAATTTTACATCCGTCTTCGGTATAGAAAATCAAAACATTGGATTTGGGAATATCAATGATTTTTTCTTCGCCTGTCACCAGGTTTTTTGAAACCGAAATCTGATAATCATCCAATCGGATTACTTTCGATCCATCAAAGGAAACCGGAGGATTGGCTCTGAAGTCGGCCATCATCTGACTGATTTCGGCAGCGCCGTCTTTTCCTCGTTTGGTAATGGAAATCAAATCTTCCAAGTAAAACTTGGTTTTGGTGTAAATGGTCAATAATTCTTCAAAGAAACTGCTGTCGTTTGCTTTGGCATTGGCTGCAATTTCGCAAGCGAGAAGCGTAGAAGTGACCGAATCTTTGTCACGGACGAAATCCCCGACCATAAACCCGAAACTTTCTTCACCACCGCCTATAAATTTCTGTTTGCCTTCGGCCTTGCGGATCATATCGGCAATCCATTTGAAACCGGTCAGCCCGACTTTGCATTCGACATTGTAATATTCCGCCAGATCATAAAAAATATCGGAAGTTACGATGGTTGAACCGATGAATTCCGTTCCGTCCATGCCGTCGTTTTGTCTTTGTTCCAAAAGATAATCGGTCAGAACCGTATTGGTTTGGTTTCCGTTTAGTAAGACCATTTTTCCGTGAAAATTTCGTACGGCAATTCCCAATCGGTCGGCGTCGGGATCGGTTCCGATAACGATGTCGGCATCGATTTCATTGGCCAGATCAATGGCCATTTTCAAAGCGGCAGGTTCTTCAGGATTGGGCGATTGCACCGTCGGGAAATTTCCGCTTGGCACCGCTTGTTCTTCTACGATATGCACATTGGTAAATCCGGCACGTTTGAGCGCGTCGGGAATGATGGCAATGGAAGTTCCGTGAATGGGCGTGAAAACGATTTTTACCTCTTCTTTTCCTTTATTTGTAAATCCGATGTTGCGGATGGAAGCCTCGATAAACAAATCGTCAATTTCTTTTCCGATTACATTCAGCAAACGGTCGTTTCCATGAAATTGAATTTGATGAGGTTGTACATTTCCTACTTCTGCAATGATTTCACTGTCTTGTGGCGGAACGATTTGTCCTCCATCATTCCAATATACTTTGTAGCCGTTGTATTCCGGCGGATTGTGCGAAGCTGTCAAGACAATTCCTGCATCGCATTTCAGGTGCCGAACGGTGAAAGATAATTCGGGTGTCGGTCGGAAACTTTCAAACAAATGAACCTTGATGGCGTTTCCGGTCAGAATATCGGCTACGATTCTCGCAAAAAGTTCGGAATTGTTTCGAACGTCATAAGCGATTGCGACTGATTTTTCTTTGTCGGGAAATTGTTTTTTCAGATAATTGGCAAGTCCCTGCGTAGCCGCACCGAGTGTATATCTGTTGATTCGGTTGGTGCCAACGCCCATAATTCCGCGCATGCCACCGGTTCCGAATTCTAAATCTTTGTAAAAAGCATCTTCCAGAAGTTGTAAATCGGTGTCGACTAAATTTTGAACTTCTTCTCTTGTTATTTCGTCATAATGTTCCCCGAGCCATATTTTGGCTCTCTCCATTGCATTGGTGCTCATATTATTCAATTAGTTTTGTTGGATAAAAGCTCTGTCTTTTTCCGTGGTATTTTTATTTGGGTCGCCTTTGTAAGAAACCTGTGAATTGTTGGAAGCTGTTCCTGATAAGTCTTTCATCGCATAGATGGAAAGTGAGGAATTATCTTTTGCACTAAATTCCACTTCCACCGCTAGAAGTTCACTTAATTCAGCGCGTGATTCATTGGAAGTACTTACGTCGAGTTTGATAACGGTTCCTGTCATTCTGATTTGTGTCTGATCAGATGCGTCTAAATCCAAATCTTTTATGTCAATAAATGATTCATTTACAGAAGATTGATCATTTAAGTCTAAACTGAATTCGTTAGCCTTTAATGTGCCGGAAATTTTCATTCGGGCTTGTTTATTGAGTTCTATTTCATCCATTTGCGGACTGAAATAAACATTTACATTGTATAAATTATAATCTCCTACAGATTGTTTTTCTTTGATCACCAAGTCATTGCCTTTTGAATTGATTTCGAGGTTGTCAATCAGATTTTGATGAGATTCAATTACAACTTTTGAAATTTCAGACGGAATAAAAGTCACATCGCAATTGCAGTTAATTTCGGCTGAACTGAAACGATCCACTGCAAATTCCTTCTGTGCTGTGGCGGCTCCTTCGCCATCTAAAGAAGAACTGCAAGAAGAAATCAAGATAGCAGCGGATATAATTAATATAAAATTTTTCATAACTATTAATTTTTAAGGTTTAATTATTTAGGTTAGGAAAATTGTCTTTTCGAATTCAGATTCAGAGTTTCTCTTACTTCAAATTCCTGTTTGTTTTTTTGGGAACGAACCAGGATTTCGCCTAAAAATCCGGCAAGAAATAATTGAGTACCCAGAATCATTGCGACAAGCGAAATATAAAAATACGGATTATCCGTAATCAATCTTGCGTTTTTCTCAAGAATATAAACTTTAAAGAGTTTGTCAATTCCCAGGTAAAGTGCTGCCAGAAAACCAATGATGAACATCAAAGTTCCCACAGCGCCAAAAAGATGCATCGGTTTATTGCCAAAACGATTGATAAAGGAAAGCGTAATCAAATCCAGAAAACCGTTTACAAATCTTCGTTTTCCAAATTTAGATTTTCCATATTTTCTTGCTTGATGGCGAACTTTTTTCTCATAAATCCTTCCGAAACCGATGTTTTTGGCCAAAACGGGAATGTACCGATGCATATCGCCATGCAATTCTAATTCTTTGGCAACTTCGTTTCGGTAAGCTTTCAATCCACAGTTGAAATCGTGAAGTTCAAGTCCTGAAACTTTCCTCGCAACGGAATTGAAGATTTTGGAAGGGAGGTTTTTGGTCAGTTTAGGATCTTGACGATTTTGTTTCCATCCCGAAATAATGTCCGCATTTTTTGAATTTAATTCATGGTATAATTCGGGGATTTCTTCGGGGAAGTCTTGTAAGTCCGCATCCATGGTGATGATGACATCTCCACGGGTTTGTTTAAATGCGGCCATGAGAGCAGATGATTTACCATAATTCTTACGGAAACGAATCGCTTTAATTTCTCGGTTTACTTCTGCAAGAAATTCGATGATTTTCCATGAATCGTCTGTGCTCCCGTCATCAATGAAAATTACTTCGAAATCAAAACCGTTTTGATGGCAAACCGTTTTGATCCGCTGAAATAATTCTTCCAGTGAATCCTGTTCATTTAGTAATGGAATAACTACAGATAAATGCATCAGACGCGTCTGTTTTTAAAGAATACTGCGAAGATACTCGAAATCAAAAAGTAAAAAAAGATAATCACCGAAAATGAGAGAAAGAATACTTTCCAGGTAAACATATTGATGTTCAAGTCGGTCATGCTTTTTACAAATTCACCGTTTTTTTCCATGAATTCGGGATTGGGATTGGACGTCATCAAATCATACCAGCCTCGCTGTAAACTGTCTTCTGCCCAAACTCCGCTTGTGTTGAAGAAAATGAAAATGCTCGCCAAGCTCAAGATTCCACCCAAAAACATGGGTAAAAAACTCAATTGCCAGGCCTGACGGAATGAAATAGGTCGTTGCTTTGCTACAATGAAAGCGCTGTAGAAGCCAATTCCGGCATATAATCCCGGCAACACAAAACAATTGATCATGGCCGAATAATTAAAATATTGTGCATCTGAAATTTTGCCTTGGGTCGAGAAAAAGAAAATCAAAAGAAAAAAGATGGACATCGTAATCAGGAATAATAGAATGCCCAGCCGAATGATTTGTCTGTTTGTGTTCATGCAGCAAAGGTAAACAGATTTATAAATTTAAAATGAGTTTAATCTTGAGATTGGATTAAAAGCATTAAATTTGACAAAAAAAAATAGTATGAGGTTTTTAGTTTTTATTTCATTATTATTTCTTCAATCCCAAATTATCTCCGCTCAAACATATATGAACCTTAACATGTTTAAGAAAACCGTGAATGGTCCTGAGGAATTAGAAAGAATCAATGAACAATATTATGAATCCAACTTCAGTAACGCATTAATCAGTAGTGATGAATCGGGTTCAGTATTTAAATTAAGATATAATGCTTATTATGATGAAATTGAATTTGAAGAAAATGGTGCAAGGTATTATTTAAACAAAACGCTTAATGAGGAAATATTTTTCAGAGAACTTAATAAAAAATTTGTTTGCCTGAATTATAATCTCGGAAGAGAAAATATCACAGGTTTTCTTGTTGAAGTCTATAAAGGAAATACGTATACGGTTTATAAGAGAGAAAAAATTGAATTTTTTGCTGGAAATAAATCAGATTTAGTCAAAAGCACAGGTTCTCAACAATATAAAAGATTGAAGGATGTTTACTTTTTTGAAAGTAATAATCAAATCATACAAATTCCATCTTCAAAGAGAAAGTTTGCCGAAATGTTTCCGGGAAATGAAGCGAAAATTACAGAATTCATAAAAGAAAATAGAACTTCTCTGTCTGATTTTATGGATTTACGAAAGCTATTTCACTACATCAATTCATTAGGTTAATTTACTTTGGATTTTTTGAATTATCTTCAAAATCCAAAGAAAGCGAATTCACGCAATAGCGCAATCCGGTTTCAGTAGGACCATCATCAAAAACATGCCCTAGATGACTTCCGCAATTGGCGCAAAGAATTTCCGTGCGAATCATTCCGTGTGAAGTATCGGCTCTTTCTAGAATTTTGCCTTCTGCAATTTCTCGATCGAAACTCGGCCAGCCGCAATGCGCATCAAATTTTGAATCCGAAGTAAACAATGGTTCACCACAACCACCACAGGTGTAAATTCCTTCTTCGAAATGCATATTGTATTTTCCCGTAAAAGGACGTTCCGTTCCGGCTTGACGCATCACATAATATTGTTCCGGCGTCAATTCATTTTTCCATTCTTCTTCGGATTTTTCTAAATTAAATGTATGTGGATTTAAATTTGATTTTTCCATAGCGTTTTCTTTTAAATTGTTTTGAGTGCAACCAAACATTGATAAAATCAGAATGAAATATACGAATTTCATATCATAGATAATTTCCTGTTGTACAACAAAATTCCCTCCAAAATCTGTTCATCCGTCAGGAAAATATCGTATTGACAGTTCCCGATTCCGTTCAGTAAACTGAAACTGATTTGACCTTTCGTATTTTTTTTGTCTTGTTTCATCCAATTCAACAAATTCGGAATGATTTCCTCCGGAATTGGGGTTTTTCCAAAAATTCGGACGATAGAAATAAAAATCTCATCGAGTTCTTCCAGCGAAATCAGTTCGTTTTCAAAACTTAAAACGGATTCCACAAGCATTCCCATTGCAATGGCTTCGCCGTGAAGAAAAGGATTCTCGGTCTCTAAAGATTCACTTTCAATGGCGTGACCTATGGTATGTCCGAAATTCAAGATTTTCCGAAGTCCGCTTTCAAAAGGATCTTTTTCCACGACTTCTTGTTTGATTTTTACTGATTCTTCGATTAAATCTTTTATGGTGGAAGAATTGAAATTCGTTATTGAGTTTAAATTTTCCCAATGATTTTTATTGTAAATCAAACCGTGTTTGAGCATTTCGGCAATTCCGGAACGAAACTCCCTTTCGGGAAGCGTTTCCAGAAATTCCGGATAAATAAAAGTGGAAACCGGCATCGCAAAAGTTCCGACGGCGTTTTTAATTCCACTCAAATCAATTCCGGTTTTTCCACCCACCGATGCATCCACCATCGAAAGAAGCGTCGTCGGGATATTGATGAAATCAATTCCGCGTTTGAAAGTCGAAGCGATAAATCCGCCGATGTCGGTCAGCATTCCGCCGCCCAGATTGATCATCAGACTTTTACGCGAGCCTTCCAATTGCGCCATGGTTTCCCAGACGTTGGCCGCAATTTCGATGACTTTGTTTTCTTCGCCAGAAGGAATTTCGATGATTTCAAAAGTGAAATCTTTTTGGATTTCGGGAAGCAAAATGGGTAAACAATCTTCATGTGTATTTTCATCCACCAAAATGAAAACCGGATGATAATCTTTTTGATTTAAAACTTCATTTAGCGAAGCGAAAATTTCTCGGAAATAAACAGGAGTTTGTTGCATACAGCAAAGTTAGTTTTTCGTTTTTATTTAATCCGATGAATTGCCCTGAAAATAAATTTTAAATTTGCAGGAAACAGTTCCGAATGAACATTATCTTTTTTGACGATAAAGAATGGGCGAACCTTCGTCCGCTTACGCTGACCAAACCTTTGGCAGAACTTCGAATGGGAATTCTGACTTTCCGGGAGCGATGGGAGAAATTAATCGAGGGAAATTATAGTTATCTGACCAAAGAATATCTGTCCGAAAAATATCCAGCTCAAGTAGAAAACCTGAATTTATTTATCAATCCGGCTTATTTTCCGTCTCCTGATTTGGTTCAAATGATTCGAAATCTAAAGGACGGTGAAGTTTTAATGCATCATGAAAATTTGATTGCTGCCAAAGTTTCATTGGAAGATTTTCAGAATATTGGAAAAATTTATTCAAGAAATAATTATAAAGGAGAAATTTTACAGATCAATCGTTTGTGGGATTTGTTTACTTATAATCATTTGGCGATAAAATTTGATTTTGAAATCATTACAAAAGGGCGCAAATCACTAGAAATTTCCGCCACAAACGGAATTCTCAATCCTGAAAATGTATTTCTGGAAGAAGGAGCGGTGGTGGAATTTTCGGTTTTAAATGCGAAATCCGGTCCGATTTACATCGGAAAAGATGCTGAAATAATGGAAGGAAGTCTGGTTCGTGGAAGTTTGGCGTTGTGCGAAGGAGCAAAACTCAATATGGGCACAAAAATTTATTCGGGAACGACAGTCGGTCCTCATAGTAAAGTCGGCGGAGAAGTGAATAATTCGATTTTGATGGGTTATTCCAACAAAGGCCATGAAGGATTCTTAGGGAATTCCGTTCTAGGAGAGTGGTGCAACTTGGGCGCGGACACCAATAATTCAAATTTAAAGAACAATTATTCGACGATTAAGGTGTGGGATTACACTGAAAATACGTATATTGAATCTGGTTTGCAGTTTTGCGGGCTGATGATGGGCGATTTTTCAAAGTCGGCAATTAACACTCAATTCAATACCGGAACGGTTGCTGGAGTTTCTGCGAATGTATTTGAATCGGGTTTTCCGCCGAAATTTATTTCTTCCTTCAGTTGGGGTGGAAGAGAAGACTCGCCGAAGTTTGATTTTGAGAAAAGTTGTGAGGCAGCTCAAAAAATGATGGAACGAAGAAAAAATTTATTAACCGAAGTTGACAAACGAATTTTAAAACATATTTATTTAGAACCATCGGAATATTAACCAATTACAATTTTAAATTTAATAATTTGAAAACCATTGTCTTGTGGAACTGTTGATAATACTCTGCTGAAAAATGGGTAAATTCATAAAAATTCTTAAATTTGCCGATTGTAAGTAAAGAACTAAATGTAATGACTGGAACTTATAACAACGTTTTAGAACTGATTGGTGATTCGCCATTGGTTCGTTTAAACAAAATTGGCCAAGAAATTCCAGGTGAGGTTTACGCTAAGTTGGAAAGTTACAACCCGGGACATTCAACCAAAGACCGAATTGCCCTTCACATCATTGAAGAAGCAGAGCGGGAAGGTGTTTTAAAACCAGGTGCTACCATCGTTGAAACGACGTCAGGTAACACAGGTTTTAGTGTTGCCATGGTGAGCATTGTCAAGGGATACAAATGTATCTTAGCCGTTTCTGATAAAACCAAAGGTGAAAAAATCGCTTATTTGAAAGCATTGGGCGCCAAGGTATTTATCTGTCCTGCCAATGTGCCGGCTGACGACCCTAGATCTTATTATGAAGTTGCCAAAAGAATTGCGGAAGAAACACCGAATTCGATTTATATCAATCAATATTTTAATTTAAAAAATGTTGAAGCCCATTATCTGACAACAGGACCGGAAATCTGGAAACAAACAGAAGGCAAAATCACGCATTTGATTGCGTGTTGCGGTACCGGTGGGACTTTGTCAGGTTCAGCTAAATATTTAAAAGACCAAAATCCTGACATCAAAATCATTGGTGTAGATGCTTACGGTTCCATCCTTAAGAAATACCACGAAACCGGTGAAGTAGATAAAAACGAGATTTATCCGTACCGAATCGAAGGTCTTGGGAAAAATTTGGTTCCCGAAGCCACAGATTTCGGAATTATCGACCATTTTGAAAAAGTTTCGGACGAGGAAAGTGCGTACAGAACACGTGAAATCGCACTGAAAGAAGGAATTATGGGCGGATATACTTGCGGGGCTGTAGTTCAGGCTTACAAACAATTGGCAGGACAGTTCAAAGAAGACGATTGTGTTGTTTTGATTTTCCCTGACCATGGTTCACGTTATATTACTAAAGTATTTAGTGATGAATGGATGGCAGAACAAGGATTTACCAATAGCCGTTTAAATGGATTGGAATCTAATGCGACAGTCCAATACGTTAAATAATAAAATGAAAGAATTATTTATAATTTAAAGGTATATGAAATGCTCCCAATTCCGTTGTGGAGCATTTTAGTTACATACTAACCAAGCAATTAAGATATCATGGATATATTTGAAAGAATTAAAAAGAACCCGGGACCATTAGGGCAGTTTGCCGACTATGGAGAAGGATATTTTATCTTCCCGGAACTGGAAGGAGAATTAGGTCCGCGAATGAAATTCAAAGGCAAAGATGTTGTAGTCTGGAGTTTGAATAACTACCTAGGACTTGCCAATCACCCCGAAGTAAGAAAAGCCGATGCCGATGCAGCTGCAAAATTCGGAATGGCTTATCCGATGGGAGCTCGTGCCATGACCGGACAAACCAAATACCACCAGCAACTGGAAAGCGAACTGGCAGAATTTGTCGGAAAAGAATCTGCTTATTTGCTGAATTTTGGTTACCAGGGAATGGTTTCTGCCATTGATGCTTTGGTTT